>JAHYIW010000019.1 GCA_019429445.1 Desulfuromonadaceae bacterium | reverse complement strand
CTTTTCGCCCCGTGCCTGTCGGCGTCTTCGTAGCGAACGGGGCGTGTTGTATTGATGCCGCCATGAAACCCGGCTATAGAAATTTTCAACGCCAACGGGGCCCCATAAGAAAAGGCCCCGTCCCGGTCATCTTATACTGACTCGTCTATTTACTGCTATGTTTCCGGTAGATCTGAGAGCAGACCCAGATGATCAACAAACGGAACGAAATCTCGGGCTGCATCTGCCAACTTCACACCTTCCCTTTTACCAGCGCATATGCCATCATAAATCATGACTACCGACGCCACCCTCTCCGCTGCCATCAGCCGCCATCAGGTCACCATCAGTCAGAACGATTATGATCAGATGCGTATGCTGGTTCGCGACCTTGACCGGCTGAGCACCCTCCCCGGCTACCACGCACTGCTCGCAGACCGACTACCGGAGGTCGCCGCATTCGATCCCGGTCAGCAGGCGGTGCTGCTCGGCTACGATTTCCATCTCACCGCCGACGGTCCGCGCCTGATTGAGGTCAACAGCAACGCCGGAGGGCTGCTGCTGGCGGCGCGTGCCATGCACGGTCAGGAGCTGGTGCGCTTCGGTGAGCTGGATCAGATCCTCTGGACAGCCTTCTGTGCCGAATATGCGGCCTGCTCACACGAGGCCAACGCCGTCCCACAACACATCGCCATCATTGACGAAACCCCCGAGGAACAGTTTCTTTATCCGGAGCTGGAAGCCTTCGCCGCCCTGTTTCGTGCGCGGGGGTGTCAGGTCGTCATCACTGACCCGACGCAGCTGAGCGCGGATCACAATGGTCTCTGCCACGACGGCCAAAAGATCGATCTGATCTATAACCGCCATTGTGATTTTCTCCTGAAAAGTTCCGCGCTGGCGGAGATCCGCGCCGCGTACTTAAACGGCAGCGTCTGCCTCACCCCCAACCCGCGCGGCTTCGCGCTGCTCAGCGACAAGGAACGGCTGGTCTGCTGGTCCGCTGCGGCGTGGCTGCAACAGGCCGGGCTTGAACCGGCAACAGCACGACGCATCGCGACGCTGGTGCCGGAAGCACACCTGCTGGCCGACCTTGACCCGGATGAATGCTGGCAGCAGCGCAAGCAACGGGTGTTCAAACCGGTTGACGCCTACGCCAGCCGGGGGGTTTACACCGGCGAAAAGTTGTCGCGGAAGAAATTCGCCGAACTTGACCCCGCCACCACGCTGGTCCAGCAGCTGGCCCCACCATCGCTCACAGCGACGGCGGACGGCAACTTTAAAACCGACTTGCGCCTCTTTGCCCGACGCGACCAGATCATCGCCCTCACCGCCCGCCTCTATCGCGGCCAGGTGACCAATCTGCGCACCGAAGGGGGCGGATTCGCGGCGGTGCAGATAACAGCGGAGGCTCCTCATGCTGACGTCACAATTCCTGCTTGACCCAAAACTGTTCCGCCCGGTTCGACCGGACGTTACTCAGGGGGTTTACGGGTATACCTTCTGCCCCGCGCCGATCCGGGTCACCCTGACCCGCATCGATACGGGTGGCGGCTTTGCCCCGCACAGCGATCATTACGGACACATCTTTATCTTTCTGTCCGGGGGGGGGGATGTGCTCATTGGAACGACAAGGCAACGGATTGAAGCGGGGGGGATCTGGACCATTCCGGCGGGGACGATTCACGCCATCAGCAACGATCAGGAGCAGGCGTTGCTGTTACTCAGCTGCAATGTGCCGACCACCTATCCGCTCGACGTACCGCTGAACAACCTATGTGCAGAAATTCCGGCAGATTTGCCGGACGAGCATTTTGATCCGCTCTATGCCACAGATAATTTTCTGCTCGAACGGATCGTGTCACGCGGCCACGCCACGGCGCCCGGCAGCTGGTATCAACAGGAGCGCCCGGAATGGGTGTACCTTCTTTGCGGGGGCGCACGGCTGGCGTTTGATCATGCAAAACCGTGCACTCTTGCCCCCGGCGATCAGCTCCTGTTACCGGCGGGTCTGCGGCATCGTGTTGACTGGACCGCCCCCGAGGCCGATACGCTCTGGCTGGCACTGCACTTCATCCCGGAATAAAACCGCTTCAGTTCCCCGCGTCATCCCCGCGGCGACGCAATTTCTGAATATGTCCGTGAACGCCGCGTTGCAGACTGATGAACACCGATTCGAGGATATTGACCCCGACCAGAACCCCGACAGTCAACACGGCGGCAACAATCGCGGCAACATTGCGCCCCTCTCCGGCGAGCACCCCGATCGCTGCCAGCACCCAGATGGTCGCCGCCGAGGTCACTCCCAGCACCGCGCCTTCGCGGGTCAGAATAACCCCGGCACCAAGGAACCCGATGCCGGTGACCACCTGCCCGATCACCCGTGACGGATCGCCCATCTCTCCGGCAATCGACACCCCCGCGACCACAAAGATATAGGTGCCCATACAGATCAGTGTGCTGGTCCGGATTCCTGCCGGTTTGCCACACAGTTGTCGTTCGAGACCGACGATGCCACCGCAGATAAAGGTAGTCAGCAGACCGCTCCAGTGCAGCGGTGTGATCGCCTGGTCCAGTTGCAGGAATACGGTCGTATCGATCATTGGTTGAGGTCTTTCTCGATGACCGTCAGGGGTGATGGCGAATGCGCCGTCTGCCCGCCTGCACAACCTGTAACGGTTCGATGACCGGGACGGGCGGGCTGGTATTGGTGTAGGTGTAGGTGTCACCGCGATAATTTTTCAGCACCACCTCAGCGCCGATACTTTGCAGGTAGTCGGGCAACAGCGGTATCTTGCCGCCACCACCGGGGGCGTCGATCACGTAAGCCGGTACGCCAAGACCGGAGGTGTGCCCGCGCAGCGCACGGATAATCTCGATCCCCTCTTCGACACTGGTGCGAAAGTGGTCGGTCCCCTGCACCATATCCGCCTGATAGATGTAATAGGGGCGAACGCGAATGGCGAGGAGCTTCTGCATCAGCAGCTTTATCACCGCCGGGGTGTCGTTCACGCCGCGCAGTAGCACCGTCTGGTTCCCCAGCGGGATACCGATGTCGGCCAGCCGGGCACAGGCTTTGGCGGCAGTCGCGGTGATCTCGTCCGGATGATTGAAGTGCGTATTGATATAGAGCGGATGGTACTTGCGCAACACGCGAATCAACCCCAGGGTGATGCGCTGCGGCAGTACCACCGGCACGCGACTGCCGATGCGGATGATTTCGATGTGCCGGATGGCGCGCAGTTCGCCAAGGATCCAGTCGAGCTTCTCGTCGGAGAGCAGCAACGGGTCGCCGCCGGACACAATCACGTCACGAATTTCGGTGTGCGCGCGCAGGTAGTCCAGCCCCGCTACGATCGTTTCCCGGTTGACGACCATATGCTCGCCGCCGACCTTGCGCTTGCGGGTACAGAAGCGGCAATACATGGCGCACTCGGAACAGACCAGGAAGAGCGCCCGATCCGGATAACGATGCACCAGATTCGGTACCGGACTCTGGTTTTCCTCGTCGAGCGGATCGGCGGGACAGACCATATCCTGCACTTCCTGCACCGACGGCACCGCCTGCCGCCAGATCGGATCATCGACCGACTTGATCAGGCTGGCGTAATACGGATTGACCCGCATCGGATACTGTTCAGCCACCGCCTCCAGCGGACGCGAATCAATGCCGTACTGGCGCGTCAGATCGCCCGGTCTGGTCACACTTCTTTGCAACAATCGTTGCCACGTCTCCATCGCTGTCGCTCTCCTTTGGCGCGATCAGAAGCGTTTAACATAAGTCAGGCGGTCATCGCCCGGCTTGTAAAAATCACGAATCCGCGATTCCTCGACATAGCCGCCCTGCTCGTAAAACTGGCGGGTGCGTTGGTAGCCCCCTTGAGAAGAGGTTTCCAGGCAGAGCATGCGGCCACCGCGCTGCCGCACAACATCTTCAACGTACTTCATCAGCCGCCGTCCGACACCGCTCCCCTGCCGCGCCGGATCAACCGCAATCCAGTACAGATCATAATTTCCGACGGTCAGCGGCACGGGTCCAAAGAGCGCGTAACCGGCGACATGCTCGCCGATTTCATTCACCACGACCGCGTAGTCCTGCTGTTGCGGGGTGGCAACCACCGTCTCCAGCAGTTCGAGGGCAATCGCAATTTCCTCGTCGGTAAAAGCATCGGTGGCCACGAGGATCTCTTCAATCTGGGGGATGTCATCGCGTCTCAGTTTTCGCATGGATATTAACCTCTTGGTTGGCGTTTGCTAGCAAACTGTAAAATACGTTCAATCAGTTGCGGATAGCTCAATCCGGCCACCCCGGCGCTGCGGGCCAGACCGGCATCAGGGCTGATATCGGGATTGGCGTTGACTTCCAGAATATAGGGAATGCCGTCGCGCAGGCGGAAATCGACGCGGGCGTAATCGCGGCATTCGAGCAGCTTGCAGGCGCGCAGGGCAACATCGCGCAGCAACATGGCACTGCGATTCTTCAACGGGGCCGGGCAGATCGGCACCGTCAACTGATACTGCCGATCCTGCTCCAGCCATTTCCCTTCATAACTGACAATCGGGCGCACCAGATCGGGGTGAAACTGGATTTCGGAGAGTGGTAGCACCTCATGGGGGCCATTACCGATGATGGCGGCGTTGATCTCGCGCCCGTCGATGAATTCCTCGACCAGCGCCCCCTGTTGATAGACCCGATGGATGTAGTCGATCCGGACGTGAAGCTCACGCTCATTTTCGACCACGCTTTCGTTGGTAATCCCCTGCGACGCGTCTTCCCAACGCGGCTTGACGATCAGCGGGTAGAGCATATCTCTGATGCGGGGGTAGTGTTCACCGAGTTTGACCACATGATATTTGGGGGTCGGCAACTGATGTCTGGCGAGAAGATCCTTGGTGCGCGCCTTGTCCTGGGTCAGGCCAAGCGCGAGCGCCGTCGAACCGGTAAAGGTGAGCCCCAACAGGTCATAAAGCGCCGCGACGTGCATTTCCTTGCGGCTGTCGCCCCAGAACGCTTCACAAAGATTAAAGACCAGCGCGGGCCGGTTACGGCGCAATTCGGTTGCAAAGGCCGTGATATCGTCACCCAGCGGCACCAGTACGGGACGGTGCCCCAGCTCGGTCAGCGCTGCGGCAACCGCCTGTGCTTCCAGCTCCGCACCTTCCTCGGCAATGCGATCGATCGCCTCACCGCGAGCGGCAACGTGAGGAACAAGATTAAAGCATACGGCAACGTGCATCATCCACCCCCCAGGAGGGTAACGCCAGCCGTTCACCAGCGGCATCGACCACTGCCAGGATCATCTCAGGGTAAGACAGCCCGAATGCCCGCGCCGCTTTGGGGAAACAACTGTTCTGCTCTGGACGGGGCAGAATGCCTGGCAGCGGGTTGAGTTCGATCACCTGTGGACGCCCCTGGGCATCAAGACGGACGTCAATCCGGCACCAGTCACGACAGCCGAGGGCGTTGAAGGCCGCTTTGCACAGTTCTTCAATCTGCATGCGCAACAGCGGTTCAAGGGCCGCCGGGCAGGTAAAGATCTGCAACGGATCCTCCTCCTGATCCCACAGCCACTTGGCTTCATAGGAATAGATCGGCTGAACTCCGGCGGGCAGAATATCCAGATTGATTTCCACAATCGGCAGAACCGTCAAGCTGGATCCGTTGCCAATCATTGCCACGGTGAACTCGCGACCGGGGAGGAACTCCTCGATCAGCGCCGGTTGCTGATAGGTATCCAGAACCCATGTAAGCTGGCGGATCAATTCCTGCCGGTTTCGCACCAGGGCTTTATCGGTGACCCCTTTGCTCGATCCTTCCAGCGTGGGTTTAATGATCAGCGGATAACGTAACCGGGAGGGGATCTCCAGCAGGGAGTGGACGACGCTGAAGCGCGGCGTCGCAATACCGTGGTGAGAGAGGATTTCCTTGGTACGGCGTTTGTCGAGGCACAGACCGAGAGTCAGCGGGTCGCTGCCGGTGTAAGGGATCTGCAACAGATCAAGGATGGCCGGGATCTGCGCTTCACGGCTGGTGCCGTGCAACCCTTCGGCGATATTGAAAACCAGATCGGGCTTCAGCTGCCGATAGCGTTCAAACGCGTCCAGATTGGCCTCGACCAGAGAGACCTGATGACGTGTCACCAGGGCGGCTGCGACCGCCTGGATGGTGTGAACGTCGTCCCACTCGGCGTAGAGATCGGCGGCGGGGAGCTCAGGAGGTTCCGACGGAGGTTCGGCCGTATCTTCGTTGAGATTGTCCGCAGCGTCCTTCAGGTTGAAGGAAAGTGCAATATGCATGGTGTTAACCCCGTAAAATCGTCCAGCTGCTTGAACAGAATTCTTCCCGCAGGAAGAGGATCATGGCGTCTTCAGGGCCGAACCGCCTTGTGGCGTGCGGCTGGTAGTAAGGGGTTAACTTTTTCAGCGGGCATGTCGTGGATTCCGACCCCTGAACGCCATTAACTATCTGCTCCTATACGCCGCTGTTTTTGGCTTGTCAACAGAAAAAAACGACCCAAAAAAACACTATATATATCGAGTGCTTGCAAAAAAATCATCGGCAAAATTCAGGTAAAAAAACCGCTCCAGATTCCACTAAAAAAACTGCGGCTGTTGACGCCAATACTGCGGGTGCGATAGCCGCCTTCCTGAACCAGCAATGTGGGCAATTTTACCCGCCCGATCTGCTCTCCGATCAGCGTAAAATCAGCGGCGTTTAAACTCCAGCTTCCGGTCGGATCGCCCTTGGCCGTATCGAAACCGACGCAGACCACCAGATAGTCAGGCTTGAAACGCTCAATCTGTTTAATCGCCCTGGCCAGGGTAAGCCGATAATGGTCGCTGGTGAGCTGCTCTGCCAGCGGCAGGTTAAGATTGAAGCCCTTGCCTTCCCCCTCGCCGATCTCGTCTTCAAAACCGCTGAAACAGGGGTAGGCAAAACGGGGATGACCGTGCAACGACACGGTGAGCACATCGCTGCGCTGATAGAAAATGACCTGCTGGCCATTGCCGTGATGATAGTCGATATCGAGAATCGCGACCCGCCCGAAATCAGTCAGAAAATGTGCAGCAATGGCGGCGTTATTGAAATAACAGAAACCGCCGAACGTGCGCCGCTCGGCATGATGCCCCGGCGGACGCACCAGCGCGTAAGCCAGGCGAAACCCCTCCAGCAACAGCGTCGCGGCGGTCAGGCACAATCGACCGCACCTTTGGTCGCCTTCCAGGCGTTGATGTAATCGAGAAAGCAGAACTTCAGATCCGCTTCATGCGAAAGCAGGGCAAACCCCTGCACCCGCTGACGCCCGTCCTCGGCCACATAAAGAACCGAACGAAACCCCTGTTTGCGCGGGTTGTGCAGCAGCTCGGGAATCTTGTCGATATCACGCTGGGCAAGGAGCGGAAACTGCTCGCGAAGAATCTGGCGAATCTGGCTGAAAGCTGCCTGGTTGACCGGACGCAGGTCATCGTAAATACGGCGGATCCGAAACATGTCAATACCTCTCAGGGGAGAAATAGCCGCCAGATGTAACCGTTGCCCGTTGGTAAGCCCCTCATCCTTATAACCGCATTTTGTCACCTGTCAACTGTGACCGAACTCCTCACGCGTCTGCAAAAAAAAACAGGGACCGCCCCATCCGGAACGGCCCCTGCGTTGCTGATTTTTTACCGCTCAGCGATGTTCAAATTTTGCCGGGCGTTTTTCCAGAAAGGCGAGCATCCCTTCCTTCTGATCATAGGACGCGAAACACAGCCCAAACTGCTCGGCCTCGTAGGCGCAGGCGCGATTGAGATCCATCGAATAGCCGTTATTGATCGCCTGTTTCGCCAGGCCGATGGCGACGGAGCTTTTTTCGGCAATTGACGCCGCCAATTTCCGGGCTTCGCTCATCAGCTCGGCCGCCGGAACGACGATGTCCGCCAGACCGATGCGTAGCGCCTCGGCGGCGTCAATCATCTCGCCGGTGTAGATCATTTTACGCGCCGCACCGAGGCCGACCAGCCGCGCCAGCCGCTGCGTGCCGCCGAAGCCGGGGATGATGCCGATCTTGATTTCCGGCTGCCCGAACCGGGCATGCTCGGCGGCGATACGGATATCGCAGCACATCGCCAGCTCACAGCCACCCCCCAGGACATAGCCGTTGATTGCACAGATCACCGGGGTTGCGCAGCCCTCAATCTGGCGATAAATATCCTGTGACTTGAGCGCGACCGCGCGCGCTTCAAAAGCGCCCAGCGGCTGCATCCCGGCGATATCGCCCCCCGCCATGAAGGCCTTTTCCCCGGCCCCGGTGAGGATAATCGCGCCGACGTCGGTCGCTCCGGCAAGCTCCGTCATGATGCGCCCAAAGTCCTCCATCATCGGCTGTGACATGGCATTGAGCGCCTTGGGATTGTCAATCGTCACGCTGGCCACGCGGCCATCGATTGCAACCTGAAAATTTTTGTAGTTCATATTCGCTCCTGATTTTCTTTAAAGAGTTTCACCACGAAGCACACGAAGAAAAAGAAAAATCTTCGTGTGCTTTGTGCTCTTCAGTGAGCAACGCGAACGGGTGGTAAAAACCTATTTGTCGAGATTAACCAAAGTCCGGCCGCGCAACCCTCCCTTGAGGATCGCAGCGATTTTGTCATCAAGTTCACCCAGACCACACTCGCTGGTCAACGCTTCCAGCTGGGCCGGTTTCCATTCTGCCGCCAGTTTGTCCCAGACCTTGTGCCGCGGCTTGAGCGGACACTCAACCGAATCGATCCCGATCAGGCGGACGCCGCGCAGAATGAAGGGGAAGACGTTGACGTTGAGATCGGGGGAACCGACCAGTCCGCAGCAGGTCACCACCCCGCCATATCTGGTCGCCTTGAGCGCCGTCGCCAGGGTGTCGCCACCGACGCAATCGATCACCCCCGCCCAGCGCTCCTTGAGCATCGGCCGTTCCTGCCCGGCAAGGACCGCCGCGCGGTCGATGACTTCAGTTGCACCGAGACTTTTGAGAAACGCGGCCTCCGTCGCCTTGCCCGTTGCCGCAACAACAGTGTAACCAAGCTTGCCGAGAATCGCCACCGCCACCGAACCGACTCCGCCAGTCGCCCCGGTAACCAGAATTTCGCCGTCCTCCGGCTTGACCAGATGGGTCAACCGCAGCACCGAGAGCCCGGCGGTAAACCCCGCCGTACCGATCATCATGCACTCACGGGCAGTCAATCCTTCAGGCACTTTCAGCGCCCAGGTCGAAGGGACACGCACATATTGGCCGTAACCGCCGGGCGTATTCATGCCGAGGTCAAAGCCGGTCAACACCACTTCGTCACCTGGGACAAAACTGTCATCGCTGCACTCAACCACATCACCGGCAGCGTCAATCCCTGGAGTATGCGGATAATTGCGCGTAACCCCTTTGTTGCCGATCGCCGAAAGTGCATCTTTATAATTCAACGACGAGTAGCGCACCCGCACCAGCAGCTTGCCCGGAGGCAGATCATCGGTCGTGCGCTCGACAATCGAACGGGTATAAACTTTTGGTGCGGATTCTTCGACCAGCATGGCCTTGAACGGAATCGCCATAGTATCCTCCTGCCTAAAGATGAATGTGCTTGACGCGTTAAACAGATTTACACCTAAACGCAACAACGGTATTGACTTGTGCCTCACCCTAGGAACATTATATCTATTAGTCAAGTACCTACTTTTTAGTTTGGTAGTATCTTTAAAGATACTATTGGAGACCAACGTGAAGCAAATTCTCTGTCAGCCGGTAGAACTGAACGACGGTCAAGCTGCCGGCGATTATCGCTGCACCGTCGCCGTTACCCTCGATGTTATCGGTGGCAAATGGAAAGCGGTGATCCTCTGGCAGCTGACTTTCAAGACCCTCCGCTTCAGTCAACTACGCCGCCGCCTCCCCGGCATCACCCAGAAAATGCTCACCCAGCAGCTGCGCGAGCTGGAACGCAATGGCGTCGTTCACCGCGAAGTCTTCGCCGAGGTTCCGCCGCGCGTCGAATATTCGCTGACCGACAGCGGCCGCAGTTTGCAGCCGATTCTGCACATGATGTGCGAATGGGGAAAGGGCTTCTCTACCCCCCAAGCAGACGCATAGCGGCTGGCGCAGTAGATCACCCTGTGGCATAATGGGCCGGGCTATTCGGGGGGCCATGAAATTTATGCTTTTCCTCTGCCAGCGAGGAAAGAAACGTTTAAAATCGTGGGTGCCCCAACATTTTATGGGCGAAGGCCATACAGAAATATTGGTCGAGACAGGTAAACTCCTTGACCTTGAAATTGCCATTGTAACGATTGACACATTGATGAAAAACGTGGAGCGGAAGATGCTCCATTACCTGGGAGAAAACGAGTTTGCCGGTGTACATAGCGGGCGCTGGAGAAGTGGTCCGCTATCGACTTTATAGATGACCATGACGGCTGCCTGTTTACGACAATCATCCATCGGCGCCCCGTGGAAGAACTGGACCTGATTGAAGGTTCAGTAAAAACGCCGGTAAAAACGTCCGACCTGATCATGGCAGTCCTCCGGGAAACGCCGAGTTCCACCCTGGCCGAGGTGGCGGCCACCATTGGTAAATCGGTTAGCGCCGTTGAACGATCCAGCGCCAAACTGGTTGATGCCGGAAAGCTGCGCTATGTCGGCCCCAAAAAAGGTGGTCACTGGGAGGTACTGGAATGAGAATCCAGACCGTTGAAATCACCAACCCCATCCTCTCGATTAGCATCAATCATTCCTTGGCTAACGAGATTTCCCATCTGGTCTTTGATACAGAATGCGATGATTTTCTTGTGAATATCCAGTCCGATGTAGTAAATAGATTGCATGGGAGCCTCCTGTTCTTTGGCAAAGATTCTGGGCGAGACCATCTCGGTCCAGCAGCTATATGATAGCTATCTTGCCACCAGGAGGCTTCCTCTTTCTGATACTTATGCATTCAAACAGTTTATTGAATTGAAATGCGAGGGTTGCGTATACTGTCCCCAGAACGCATTGTCAGGTCTGCACATTGACTGACGACCAAGCGGAATTTTTAACGAATGCAGGCGCTGTAAAAACCAGCGAGTTGGAATTTGGGGATGGATGAAATCCAGCAAGACGAATGCAGAACGCCAAACCCGAAAATCAACATTGAGAATAGAACCAACCGCTGCTTTCCTCCTAGCGAGGACCAGCGGTTTCGTATTTCCAACTCTAATGTGCCAATATCTGTTCGCAGCGAAGCTTACGGACTTGCTTCCTGAAACTTACTGACCCTCTTGTTTTTCAACCGGAAGCGCTTTACAATAACGTAAAGGGCTTTATGGGGAGGTGCGTTATGCCACTGGTAAAACTGAGCAGCAAAAACCAGATCGTCATCCCGAGCAGTGTACGCGAACAACTCGGTCTCCATGCCGGGGACGAACTGGAAGTGAGTGTGGTTGACGGCAAGGCGATCATTGACAAGGCTGTAAAATCGTATGCCAGCCAATTGCTTGAGCAGCCAGCGCATATCTTCAGCGGCTACGCTGACGAGCTGCGGCAGGAGCGTGATCAATGGGATCGGTGACCATCGGGCTGGACACCTGTGTCCTCGTCTACTATCTTGAGAGGCATCCGAACTACTTCAAGAGGGTCGCGGATCTGTTTGAGAAGATCGAGGCCGGTGAGTACCAGGCTGTCGTTTCCATGCTGGCACTCACTGAACTGCTCGTACCGCTGTACCGGGCGGGCCGGGGGCAGGACGCGATTAAATTGATTCGCACCCTGCAAAATTTCCCGAATCTTCATCTGGTCCCGATCGCTGAGTCCACCGCCGCCGGAGCTGCCCGCTATCGAGCCGACTACGGACTGAAGACCCCGGACGCATTACATCTGGCCAGCGCAACTCATGCCAACGCGACGATCTTCTACACCAACGACCATGGGTTCAAGAAGGTGGATGAGTCCCTGATTGAGATCCGTCTGTTTCTCGGACAAGACTAAGTGTCGGCAGGAAAACAAGCCGGTTATGAAAGTCCCTGAGGACTAAGAGCGGAACCGTTTGCACTGCTCCGTCTACAGGAAAGCCGCACAACAAGGATTGAAACCAATGAGGAATGGTATCTGATGGGCTATCGCAATCTGCAGGAAACTGTCGCCGACCTTGAGCGGCATGGCCAATTAATTCGCATCGACACCCCCGTTGATCCTCTTCTGGAGGCGGGGGCGATTCAGCGCCGCGTCTATCAGGCGCAGGGCCCGGCGCTTCTCTTCACCAATGTCATCGGCAGCGATTTCCCGCTCCTTGGCAACCTCTTTGGTACGCTGGAGCGCGCCCGTTTCCTGTTTCGCGACACCCTCGCCACCATTCGCACCCTGGTTGACCTGAAACTCAACCCCATGCACCTGCTCAAGCATCCCGAGGATCTGTTCAGGGCACCGCGCGGGGCCTGGCATCTGCTGCCGCACAAGGTCTCTGGCGGGCCGATTCTGGGTCACCAGACGACTATCGACCAACTGCCGCACGTCGTCTCGTGGCCCGACGACGGCGGTGCCTTTATCACCCTGCCACAGGTCTATTCGGAAGATCCGCGCCGTCCCGGTTTGCGTGCGTCCAACCTCGGCATGTACCGGGTGCAGCTTTCCGGCAACGACTACCGACCGAATCATGAAATCGGGCTCCACTATCAGATCCATCGCGGTATCGGCGTCCATCACGCCGCCGCGATTGAGCGCAACGAGCCACTCAAGGTCAATATCTTCGTCGGCGGCCCACCGGCCCTCTCCGTTGCTGCGGTGATGCCGCTCCCGGAGGGGATGCCCGAGCTGGCGTTTGCCGGACTCCTCGGCGGGCGGCGGCTGAGCACCATCAGCGGGGCGAACGGTCTGGCGATTCCGGCGGAAGCCGATTTCTGCATCTGCGGCACGATCGACCCGCTACGCACCAAACCGGAAGGCCCGTTCGGCGACCATCTCGGTTATTACAGTCTGACCCACGACTTTCCGGTGCTGACCGTCGACCACGTCTATCATCGTCCCGGCGCGATCTGGCCCTTCACCACCGTCGGGCGTCCGCCGCAGGAAGACACCACCTTCGGCGCCTTCATCCATGAGCTGACCGGCCCGCTGATCCCCGACGTGCTGCCGGGGGTCAAGGCGGTTCACGCTGTTGACGCCGCCGGGGTTCACCCGCTGCTCCTCGCTATCGGCAGCGAGCGCTACGCCCCCTACGAGGCAGAGCGCCGCCCCCGTGAGCTGCTGACCCAGGCCAACGCGATCCTCGGCCAGGGGCAACTCTCCCTCGCCAAATATTTGTTGATCGCCGCCGAACAGGACGCTCCCGCCCTCGATATCCATGACATCGGCGCTTTTTTGCGCCACATTCTGCAACGCGTCGACTGGCGCCGTGACCTGCATTTTCAGACCGAAACCACGATCGACACCCTCGATTATTCCGGCACCGCCCTCAACGCCGGGTCCAAAGTTGTGATTGCCGCCACCGGCCCGGCGCGACGTGAACTGCCGATCGAACTGCCGAGCGACCTCGGTCTGCCGGAAGGGTTCAGCGCCCCGCGCGTCGCCTTCCCCGGCATCCTCGCCATCGAAGGCCCCCCCTGCACCACCCGCCGCGGTCACGCCGATGCGCTCCTCGACATCTTTACCCGCTGTTACATCGCCGCCGATAGCATCAACCGGATGCCGCTGATTGTCATCGTCGACGACAGCGCATTCGTTGCCCGCACGCTGGGGAACCTGCTCTGGACCGTCTTCACCCGTTCCAACCCGGCGGTTGATCTCTACGGTATCGACGCTTTCACCCGCTGTAAACATTGGGGCTGCAAAGGGTCACTGGTGATCGATGCCCGCCTCAAGCCGCATCATGCACCGCCGTTGATCGATGACCCGGCGATTGAGAAAAAGGTCGATGCGTTGGGAGGATCGGGCGGGGTGTTGCACGGGGTGATTTGATTTCCAGTTGTCCGCTGCGGTACAGCTTCAGTATTTTCAGTTTGCGTTATTTTACAAACCTTTGTTAGACTGATTCGGTTATCTTTTGACCGGCCTTCGCCGAGTGAGGAAAGATCCATGGCGCGCAAAATCTTCATCGCCGCTACCGGCCAGAACAGCGGTAAAACCACCACTTCACTGTCGTTGATGCACATGGCGCGAAAAAAATACCGGCGCGTCGGGTTCATCAAACCGATCGGACCAAAACCGGCGGTGTTTGACGGCATCAGTGCCGATAAAGATGCCATTGTCATGGCCCGCGTTTTCGGTCTGGAAGCGGACCTGCCGCTGATGTCCCCGTTTGTCCTTCACCCAGGCGATACCCGGCGGTTTTTTGATGGTGCCCTGAACATGGAGATCATCCGCGCCGATATCCTCGCGGCCATTGCCGCCCTTGACGCCAAATGTGACTTTCTCATTATCGAGGGGGCGGGCCACTCAGGAGTCGGGTCGGTGCTTGGCTTCGGCAATGCCCGCATTGCCAGGGCCGCTGGTGCCAAGGTGTTGATGGTGGCCGGGGGGGGGCTGGGAAATGTCGTCGACGCGGTGCACATGAATCTGGCGCTCTTTGAAAAAGAACAGGTGCCGGTCGCCGCGGTGTTGATCAACAAGATCATCGCCGAAAAACGTGAACGCACCCTTGACTACCTCAACCGGGCGTTTGCTGACGAGTCGTTCAAAGTAATCGGCGGCTTCAACTTCCAGCCGACCCTCGCCGACCCGACGCTGCAACGCATCGCCAATGTCCTGGAGATCGAGCTGCGGGCTACGGCGGAGGAGGCCCAGCGGATTGTCCACAATGTCCAGATCGGCGCGGCCGCGACCCAGCGCGTCGCGGAATTGCTCAAGGATTCAACGCTGATTATTGTCAACAGCAGCCGCGATGAGCTGCTGGTAACGCTGGCCAACCTGTATCAGCTAGATGAATATCGCAAAAAAATCGTCGGCATCATTATTCCCGGTCGTGGCGATCCCAGCGATATTACCAACAAGATCGTGCTCCGCAGCGGCATCCCTTTCATGCGCGCCGGACGAACCTCGACCTCGGTCTTTGAAATTATCAAGGAAGATGTTTCCAAGCTGACCGTTGAGGATACCCACAAAATTTCACTGGTCAAGGAGTTGGCTGAAAAGCGTTTTGATTTTGATGCCATTGATGCCTTGCTCGATTGAGCGCTGCACAGACAATGATGTCGAATCTGCTTGAATTGGCTTGCAATCTGCATTAAGTTTCCATCGATAATATTTGGGCTGCTTCAACCTATGGGTTAATCAACAGCGAAGCATCCGCCTGAAGCAGCGATCCTGACAACCCTTGACATCCTTGAAACAATGGGAGTTTTCCTTGGCAAATCAAAAAGAAACCACATTTGCAAAAAAAGTTGCCGATTTTTTCTGTTCACTCAAGCTCACCATCTTCTGCCTTATTTCACTGGCAGTGACTTCGATCATCGGCACGGTGATTCAACAGAACAAACCTCGCGGGGAGTATATTCGGGTTTATGGTGAAAATCTGACAAATGTTTTTGAGAAGTTACAGATTATTGACATGTATCACGCCTGGTGGTTCCTTGGCCTGTTGTTCCTCTTCTGCATGAACCTGATCTCCTGTTCGATCAAACGTCTCCCGCAGATCATCACGTCAGTCAACAATCCGCCGCTTACCCCCGACGAAAGTTATTTTAAAAGCCTCACCGGGGCGGCAACGTTTGACAGCAAACTGAGTCCTGATCAGGCACGTGAACGGTTGAGCAACCTGCTGGGCGAGCGCTTTGCCAAGGCGAAAACAACCGAAGCGGACGGAACGATTCACCTGTTTGCGCAGAAGATGCCCTGGGCGCGGTTCAGTGTCTATGTCACCCACTTTTCGATCCTGCTGATCTTTATCGGGGCGATTATCGGTAATATCTGGGGATTCAAGGCTTACGTCAATATCGTCGAGGGCACTTCCGTTGACCAGGTCTGGAAACAAGGCGAAAAAAATCCGCTCAAACTCGGCTTCGAGGTACGCTGCGATGATTTCTCGGTGACTTTTTACGAGGGAGGACAACGCCCCAAGGAGTTTGCCAGCGTACTGGACGTTATCGACAACGGCCAGGAGGTGATCAGTAACCGCAAGATCGTCGTCAACGACCCGTTATCCTACAAAGGCATCACCTTCTATCAATCGAGTTACGGTTCGGCCGGAGCGGCAACGTTTAAAATGCGCGTTACTCCCAAGGGGGGCAGCGGACAGATTGTCACCGGACAGGAAGGTGATCATATCCCCTTGCCCAACGGAGGATCGTTCGCGGTCAATGGTTACGCTGCCGAGTATCAGGGGTTCGGCCCGGCGGTGCAGATGCATGTCAACACCCCGGACGGCAAGCATGGTAACCCCTTCGTTGTCTTCCAACGTCACCCGGAATTCGATGCCCGCCGCGGCGGCGACTACGCTTTCGCCCTGCTGGAGTATAACGAGTTACAATACACCGGTCTGCAAGTTAAAAAAGATCCGGGCGTCTGGGTTGTCTGGACAGGCTGCTTCCTGATGATTTTCGGCTCGATGGCCGCTTTCATGCTTGCCCACCGCCGCATCTGGATAGCCATTGTCGCGCGGGGTAACGGCTGCACCGTGCGCTTCGGTGGAACGACCCACCGCAACCGCGCCGCCTTTGACCTTTATCTGGACGAACTGACCACCGCAATCAATTCCACCTTGAACGCCCCTGTGGGCGAGAAATAGAAGGAGATTTTACCGATGACCAGTGTGCAACTCTTTAACCTCACCACAATCGGCTACTTCGTGGCGATGATCCTTTTTATCGCTTATCTGGTTACCCGCAGCCGCGTCATTGCGCTGACCGCGACAATCGTTGCGTGGGCCGGCTTTGCTGCCAATACTGCAGCGATTACCCTGCGCTGGTTCGAAGGGCGCGCCATGGGTTACAGCCAGGCTCCCCTGTCGAACCTGTATGAATCGATCGTGTTCTTCTCCTGGTCAATTCTGTTCATCTATCTGCTGATGGACCTGAAATATCGTCAGCGGGCCATCGGTGCTTTCGTTATGCCTTTTGCGTTTCTCGGCATGACCTGGGCGCAGCTGGGACTTAACGATGCGATTGAACCACTGGTTCCGGCACTGCAGAGCAACTGGCTGACCTATCACGTCATTACCTGCTTCCTCGGCTACGCAGCTTTCGCCGTGGCCTGCGGCGCGTCGATCATGTATTTGCTTATCGTCAACAAAAACCAGGAGAGTGGATTTTTCAGTATTTTCCCCTCCAGCAAGGTGCTTGACGACATCAACTACAAGTCGATCATGATCGGTTTCCCGCTGCTGACCCTCGGCATCGTTACCGGGGCAGCGTGGGCGAACTATGCCTGGGGAACCTACTGGAGCTGGGACCCCAAGGAAACCTGGAGTCTGATCGTCTGGTTTATTTACGCGGCATTCCTGCATGCGCGTTTTACCCGCGGCTGGGCGGGAAAACGGGCTGCGTGGTTATCGATCTTCGGTTTTGCGGCAACGATCTTCTGCTACCTCGGCGTTAACCTGGTGCTTTCCGGACTGCATTCTTACGGGAGCTGACTTTTACTGTTGTGCTTCACGTCGAACACCCCCGATGCATTGTCGGGGGTGTTCGACGTTGCGACGAGCACACCTCTGCACAACACCCCTTGCCGCTATTTTTTACTGGCCACCAGCCTCTCCTTCCGCCATCATTGCCTGATCATGCAAACCTGGAAACCAGCACAACAATCGATCCCGATCAGCACTTTGCTCAGAGTCTTTCTCCCCTTTGCGCTGGGCTATTTCGTCTCCTACCTGTTTCGCACCATCAATGCGGTCATTGCCCCTGAGCTAACGCATGAACTCGGCATCGCCCCGGCCGATCTCGGCTTGCTGACCGCGACCTATCTCCTCACTTTTGCTGCGTTTCAGCTGCCCCTCGGTGTCCTGCTTGATCGCTTCGGACCGCGCCGGGTTGAAGCAGCGCTGTTGCTCTTTGCCGCGCTCGGAGCATTTGTTTTCGCGCGAGCCGAAAGTCTGGGTGGTTTGGTGATCGGGCGCGCCTTGATCGGTCTGGGGGTTTCGGCTTGCCTGATGGCGGCATTTAAAGCGTTTACCCTTTGGTTTCCACCGCAACGCCTGCCATTCGTCAACGGCGTACAGATGATTTCCGGCGGGGCGGGGGCACTGGTCGCCACCGTCCCGGTCGCGAGTGCGCTGGCGTATACCGATTGGCGCGGCGTCTTCCTGACGATCAGTGTTTTAACCCTGATCGTCGCATTCATCGTTTGGCTGGTTGTGCCGGAAAAAAATTTTCCCGGTAGCGGGGAAACCTTGCGTGAACAGCTAACCGGGATCGGCGAGGTCTTTACTGATCGGACCTTCTGGCGTATTGCCCCCTGGGCAGTGACCGGACAAGCCGCCTACCTGTCGATCTACGGTCTCTGGTCGGGTCCATGGCTGCGGGATGTGGCCAGCTACGATGCGATGACAATCGCCAACACGTTGATGGGCGTGGCGCTGGCCATGATCTGCGGCTACTTTGTTTTCGGAACCCTGGCGACCAGACTGGGCCGCCAGGGCATTGCGTCAATGAATGTTGCTGCGGCAGGGATGGGCTTGTTCGCCATTATCCAGTTTTTTCTTGTTCTGCGCATCACGTCTTTGACGTCGCTCCTCTGGTGGGGGTTCGGATTCTTCGGGGCCTCCTGCATCCTCCCTTATGCAGCTCTTTCCCAGACCTTTCCGAGGCACCTCAGCGGACGGGCCAATACCGGGCTTAACCTGCTTGTTTTCAGTGCTGCATTTGTGGCGCAATGGGTGACCGGCATCATTATCAACCAGTGGCCAGTGATCGCCGGGAACTACTCTCCACACGGCTACAGTGCCGGGTTCGGGGTCATTCTGGGACTGCAACTCCTTGCCGCGTTGTGGTATTTTTTGGCTGGCCGACGCAGCAAACCATAACTATTCAGCCCTGCAAAAGAGCAACAATCAACTTGCATTTTGCCGTCGGGGTTCTTATGATTGGCGGGTAGAATTCATTCTTTTTACGTGTATCAGTAAAGGAGAAGTATCATGGCAAACGACAAAGTCGTGCAATTAACTGACGATTCTTTTGAAGCGGATGTGCTTAAGTCTACCGTGCCGGTATTGGTTGATTTCTGGGCCACGTGGTGCGCCCCCTGCAAAGCTATCGGCCCGATGATCGACGGTCTTGCGGAAGACTATGAAGGCAAGGTCAAGATTGGCAAATTGAATGTTGATGAAAATCCTGCCACTCCGGGGCAGTTCGGGGTGCGCGGCATTCCAACCCTGATTCTGTTCAAGGACGGCAAGGTGATTGATCAGGTTGTCGGAGCCGTTCCGAAGAGCCAGCTTGAAACTCTGTTGCAGAAGGTGCTGTAGGGATTTACTTACGAAAATTGATTCAGAAAAAGAGCCCGAACGAGTGATCGTCCGGGCTCTTTTAATCTTGTTGCACTCGCAAAAAAGAATTAAGTGGCTAAGCCATCAATCTTGCTGCCGGGCGACGTCAGGCGAAGGGATTGCTCAGCTGAACAGTCTGGTCACGACGCGGTCCGACTGAAGCCAGAACAACCGGACAGTCGGTCACTTCTTCAATTTTTTTCAGATAATCTTTCGTCTTCTGCGGCAGGTCAGCTTCGGTTGTTGCCGAGGAAATGTCACACTGCCAGCCTTCAACTTCCTCATAGACCGGTTTACACTCCTTAAGCACCTCAAAGTCCCGCGGGAAATCCTCCAGCAACTGTCCATTGTACGAATATGCGGTGCAGACCTTGATTGTCGCCAGTTCGTTCAGGACATCCAGCTTGGTGATCGCCAATCCGGTCAACCCGCTGGTACGCACCGCCTCGCGCAGGGCAACGGCGTCGAACCAGCCGCAACGGCGGGGTCTGCCTGTCGTTGAACCAAATTCCTGCCCGATATTCCGCAACTGATCCCCCATCTCATCTTCCAGCTCGGTGGGGAACGGACCGCCTCCGACCCGGGTCACGTAAGCCTTGGAAATACCGATAATCTGTTCAAGCTGACGGGGACCGATTCCTGCCCCGATGCAGGCGCCGCCGGCAATCGTCGAGGAGGAGGTGACAAAGGGGTAGGTGCCATGATCGATATCGAGCAGCGCGCCTTGCGCACCTTCAAAAAGGAGAGTCCGCCCCGCTTTGACACTCTTGTCAAGCAAGGTCGAAACACAGCCGAGATAACGCTCCAGCGTCCGCGCGTATTCAGTGTATTCCTCGATAATCGCCGCTTCGTCCAGCGGTGACTTGCCGAGAAACTTCTCCAGATAAAAGTTTTTCTCCGGTAATACTTCTTTGAGTTTTCGCGCAAACGTCTCCGGTCGCACCAGGTCGTAGAGGCGAATTCCCCGACGAGCAACCTTGTCCTCATAGGCGGGACCGATACCACGCCCCGTCGTGCCGATTTTTTTGTCGCCCTTTTTTTCCTCACGAGCGAGATCGGTAGCAATATGATAAGGCATGATGATATGGACATTGCCGTCAATCACCAACTGACTGTCATCCTTGAGATAACCGCGTTTTTTCAGGTTCTCAATTTCCTTGATGAAGACGCGCGGATCGACAACAACACCGTTGCCGATCAGACACCGCTTGTCGGGGTGCAGAATGCCGGACGGTATCAAATGCAGGATGGTCTTCTCATCGCCGACCACCAAGGTGTGTCCAGCGTTGTTCCCGCCCTGAAAGCGCACGACATCATCGGCATGCTCGGTGTAAATATCGACAACTTTCCCTTTGCCTTCATCGCCCCATTGGGCACCAACAATAACTACATTTGCCATTCGTTTGTTCTCCCGATCGGAGTTATAGCTCGACGGTCCCGTCGAGCAATGCCTCGCGTGTCAGCTGTCGTTCCGAATTGTCGGACAATGACAGCAATTGCATGTGAGGCGCAGTAGCATGCATAACCAGTACATAGCGATAATTCAATTTACGTGCATAGTCAAGAGATGTTGCATAATCACGGTCAAGAAGTTCACGGGCAACCGAGTACCCGCGTTTGCGCAGTTCATGCGCCAACGCCCGCGAGCTGTTTTTTGGCACCCCGCGCGACACGATCAACACATCGGTTTTTACCGTAGCCGGGCCATCCAGTTTCCGGTCCAGGGCAAAGAGCAGATTCAGCAGATTGAAGGTAAAGCCGGTTGCCGGTGTCGGGTGCCCATAACGTGCAGTCAGTCCATCGTAGCGCCCTCCCGAACAGACCGCCCGCCCCATCTTGCCGAGAAAACCCTGGAAGGTAATTCCAGTGTGATAGTCGAATCCGCGCAGTTCGCCCAGATCAAGGGTGATGTGGTCGTCAATGCCGTAACTGTCAAGGGCATCGAGAACCTGCGCCAGATTGTCAAGCGCTCGTCGAGAACGGTCATTCGTCACCGTCCGCTCCGCCCGTTCAAGCACTTCCCGCCCCCCGAAAAGACGCGGCAAGGCAGCAATCTCCTCACGTGCCTGATCGTTGAGCGTCGACTCCTCCAGCAACCTATGCAAACCGGACGTATCCTTTCGCGCAATCGCATCCTGAAGGGCAACGCTCTGTCCGGCATCCAGCTCAAGGTCAGCAACAACCCCCCGATAGAATTCGACCTGACCGATATCGATGGTGAAGTTGCGCCCCCCCACGGACTGAAGGGCACTGACGGCGATGGCAATCATCTCGGCATCGGCTTCGGGGCTGTCAAGACCAATCAGTTCGACCCCGGATTGAAAAATCTCCCGGTCTTTCCCCGACTGTTGCTCGGCGTGACGCAGAACCCTTCCGGAATAACGCAGCCGCAGCGGCAGCGGCAAATCACGCATGCGCGTCGCGACGATGCGCGCGACCTGCGGAGTCATATCGGGGGAGAAAGCGACCAGTTTACCACTCTGCCGATCATCAAAGCGGAAGGTCTTTTCACGCAGACCGATACCGAGACCACGCTCCAGCGCATGCAGATATTCCAGCGCGGCCGGCATCAGTGGCCGGAACCCCCATTGGTCAAAAACGCGGCGCAGAGATTGATCAAGATATTCAATCTTCGCCGCCTTGACAGGCAAAAAATCTTTCACTCCCCGAGGGAGCATTGTTTCCAGTGGGTCAATCAGCATAGAGATTTATTTTTCAGCAAATTATCTGGGTCGCGCTCCGAATATATTCATGGGCACGCAACTGTTCAAGCACCGTTTCAGGGATCGGACTGTCAACGTTGATCAACGAGACCGCCTTGCCCTGAATCTTGCGTCGGGAAAGGTTCATCATGGCAATATTGACCTGAGCTTCACTCAATAGACGGCTGACATAGGCAACCACCCCTGGACGATCATCGTTGCGCAACATCAAAATGTGCCCATCCGGTGCGGCTTCGACCGGATAACCGTCGACCTGGACGATCCGGTAATCGTTTTCACGAAAGAGTGCTCCCCACACCGCGGAACTTCCCTCCGTCCCGTAAACCGTCAAGCGGATCAGGCTGGCATAACCTTCGGACATATCGCTGCGTGTTTCAGCCACCCGAATGCCACGTTCCCGCGCCAGATGGTGGGCATTGACAAAGTTGACCGCCGAGCCGAGCATCGGCGTCAGCAGCCCTTTCAGTAACGCCATCGTCAGCGGTTCAAGGGGATGCTCTGTCACCTGTCCGGCAAACTCAATTTCAACCCGTTGTATCCCTTTGCCACAAGCCTGCGCCTCAAATGTGCCGAGACGTTCGCACAACTCGACGTAGGGACGCAGTTTTTCCAGCAGATCGGTCGGCACGGAAGGTACGTTTAACGCGTTAACAATCACCCCCCGGGTCAAAAACTCAACAACCTGTTCGGCCGCCTGTACGGTCACGTTAATCTGGGCATCGACAGTCGATGCCCGCAGATGCGGCGTGCAAATCACGTTCTCCAGCGCCAGTAGCGAATTGTCCGTTGCCGGAGGCTCCTGGGCAAAAACGTCAAGCGCCGCCCCGGCAATGTGTCCGCAACGAATTGCCGCGGCCAGGGCTTGCTCGTCGATCAACCCGCCGATCGCGCAATTGATGATCCGGCAGCCGGGTTTGACCTTGTTCAGGGTTTCGGCATCAAGCAGATTGGCCGTCTCGGCGTTAAGCGGAATATGCAGGCTGAGAAAATCGCTGCGCGCAAGGAGTTCATCGAACTCGACCTGCTCGGCCCCCATCTGTCGAACGACCTTTTCAAACAGGTGCGGATCATAGACCAGGACTTTCATCTTGAGGGCCAGCGCACGTTCCACGACCAGTCGCCCGATCTTTCCGGCACCGACGATCCCCAGGGTTTTCCCTGCCACCTCGACCCCGATGAAACGATTTTTTTCCCACCGGCCACTCTTGGTGGCGTTGCTCGCCGCAGGAATCTGCCGGGCCAGCGCCAGGAGCATGGCCAGGGTATGTTCCGCCGTCGTCGTCGTGCTGCCGAACGGAGTATTCATGACAACCGCCCCCCGCCGGTTGGCCGCGGCCATATCCACGTTATCAACGCCGATCCCCGCGCGGGCAATGACTTTCAGCTGTGATGCCGCCTCAATGACAGCAGCGTCAACCTGAGTTCCACCCCGGACGACCAGAGCCTCAGCGTCGGCAACAGCAACGCACAGCTCCTGCGCGGTAAGCTCCGGGCGATAATCGAGATCAATGCCCTCGGCCGCCTCGAAGACCCGCAGACCTTCCGGCGAAAACATGTCGGCAACAAGTACTTTTTTCGATTTCACAGCAGTCACAACGGTCCCCGTTGATTATCCGATTCAGCAATTCGACAAGTTAACAACCGGGAGGGGACCCTGTCAAGAACAAAGCCTGGAGGGAGCGACAAAGGCTGTGCCCGACGGGAAACGATCGAAGTTAATTTTCTTGCCGCTGGCGATACGCTGCATTGCCGCCAATCGGCAGCGTTACAGTAAAAATCGTCCCGGCACCGGGCTTCGATACAACATTAATGACCCCGTCATGCGCATCAACAACCCAGCGGACAATAGCCAGCCCCAGACCGGTGCCACCGTCTTCCCGATTACGGGCGGCGTCCACCCGGTAAAAACGATCATAAATGTGTGGCAGGTGGTTTTTGTCGATGCCGATCCCGTTATCCTTGATGCTGACAACAGCGTTGCTGTCGTCCAGCCCCAGACCAATATCGACCCGCCCTCCCTCGGGGGTATATTTGATTCCGTTAATAATAAGGTTCAAAAACATTTGCCGTAAACGCAATTCATCACCGATGATCCGCACTTCACCGTCAACAGCCAGATGCAGCAGCACTTTGATTCGCCGCGACTCCCCGAGCAAATTCGCCTGGAGGTAGAGTTCCTGCAACAGGTCGCTGAGACTGAGTTCGGCGTTCTGTAACGGCAATTCCCCGGCCTCACTCTTTGCCAGCAACAGGAGATCTTCGAGAATCCGCTCCATGCGGTTAATTTCCTCAATATTCGATTCAAGCACATTGCGATATTCGTCAGGGCTCTTCGCCCAGCGCAAGGCGACCTCGGTTTCCCCTTTTAAAATGGTCAGCGGCGTCCGCAACTCGTGCGAAGCATCGCCGGAAAATTGCTTGATTTTTTGAAAAGACTCTTCAAGACGTCCCAACATCAAATTGAAAGACCTCACCATCTGCCCCAACTCGTCGTTCGATTCCCCTTCAGGGAGACGTCTGGTTAGATTTTCGGCGTCGATATGTCCTGCCTCGCGGGCGATCCGCAGGATCGGCGACAAGGCGCGTCCGGCCAAAAACCACCCGCCGAAGCTCAACCCAAGCAACACCAGCGGGCTGAAGGTCAAGAGCACCAGCCGCAGGTGGTGAACGGCCCGGTTCACTTCTGAAAGGCTGATCGCGACCTGGATCAGGCTGACAATCTGTCCTTTCTCCAGCACCGGGTAGGTCAGCAAGCGCAACGGAATTTCGGATTCAGAGCTGGCCATTTCAAAATAAGGTTGCCCGTTTTTTGCCGCAAGCAGAGCCTGCTTGCTCAGCGGCAAGCGATATTTTCGCAAATTAATCGACGCACAGGTAACCGACCCGTCACGATTGAGGATCTGCACCAATTCCCCCCAATTATGCAGACGAACGTATTCTTCAAGACGGCTACAACGTTCGGGATCGGCATTATCGAGGGGCAATCGTGCGCCACGACCGTCTTCAAAGTAAAGATTTGCGATATCCTCGGCAACCAGATGAAGGCGGGTGTCATGATGCTCGCGCAATTCACGAGAGAAATAGATGTCCCAGAAAAGACCACTGGCCGCCAGAACGACGGCCAGGGTGAAGGCATACCAGAGGGTCAGCCGGAAACGGATAGAGCGACGAAACAAGCTATCCCTCCTTGAGGATATAACCCATGCCGCGAGCAGTATGGATCAGCTTGAGGCTGAAATCACGGTCAACTTTTTTCCGCAGATAGTTGACATAGACATCAATGATATTGGTAAAGGAGTCAAACGTATAATCCCAGACGTGCTCTGCGATCATCGTCCGCGTCAGAATCTGGTTGGGGTTGCGCATGAAATATTCCAGCAGACCGTACTCCTTGGCGGTCAGATCAATCTCCTTGTCTCCCCGCCAGACGCGGTGGGTCACCGGATCGAGGCGCAGATCAGCAAAGACGATTTCGGCCCCACGGTCCTGACTGCCACGACGCAACAACGCCCGCACCCGGGCCAGCAACTCGGCAAAAGCAAACGGCTTGGTGAGATAATCGTCGCTGCCCGAATCAAGCCCGGCAACAATATCGTCAACGGTGTCTTTAGCGGTCAAACACAAAACCGGAACATTGATCTCTTTTTTGCGTAACTGACGAATGACGTCGAGACCGCCCATTTTCGGCAACATCAGGTCCATGATGATCAGGTTGTAGGGATTCGCTTCAGCAAGGTCGAGACCCTCCTCGCCATCATAGGCCAGGTCAACGCTGAATTCCTCTTCTTCCATCCCCCGTTTGATAAAACTGGCGACCTTTTTTTCATCTTCGACAACAAGTATACGCATGGTGTTCTCCTTTTCGCAAAATTCAGCGATTCTTTAGTTTATCCCCGTATATCCGGCAAACATTGATAGCGTGGTCATCCATTTCTTATTATGTGCGTACCGCCTATTTGATGCTCTCGCAAAAACTCATGGGATGGCTGTAAAAATTTCGTCCTACAAGAGCGGTCCTGAAAAATCAACGTAACGCAGCAGGGCAGGCTTTGTGCGACGCCATCCTATTTAAGTTTAAGCTTTTCCAGCACTTCATTGGCAGTCTCCTCGACCGCCTTGCCCGTGACGTTAATTATCACCCATTTCTGACGCCGGAACAGCGCCCGCGCCTGACGCAATTCCTGTTCAATTTCCTCATAATCAGCGTAAGCCGAACGCGGATCCTGCCCAAGATTCCGCAGTCGTGCCGCGCGTAATTCAACCAGACGCTGCGCGTCGATCGTCAATGCCGCCACGCGCTGCGGATCGACCTCAAGTAATTCGGGCGGCGGGGCGATCCCCGTAACCAGCGGAACATTGGCAACGCGCCATCCCCGGTGTGCGAGATAGACCGATATCGGGGTTTTGCTGGTTCGGGAGATGCCGGTCAGGACGATGTCCGCCTTGTGTATGCCGCGGGTCTCCTGACCGTCGTCATGTTTGACGGTAAACTCAACAGCTTCTATGCGCCGGAAATAAGCCTCACCGACGCCGTGCAACAATCCCGGCGTTTCGCGCGGTGAATAACCAAAAAACTCTGTCAGCCTGATCAGTAAAGGGGTGAGCAGATCAAGGCTTGACAGGCTGAGAGCATCACATTCGTCATGCACCAACTTCGCGAGTTCGCGATTGACAATCGTGTATATGACCAGTCCGCGTTCCTGAAGCGCCTCATCAAGCGCCTCATAAACCTGGTTTTTGTCGCGCACATTGCTGATTCTGCGCAACCGAACCGCTTCGGCTGAAAACTGGGTCAGCGCAGCCATGGCGATCTTTTCAGCCGTTTCTCCGGTTGCATCTGATAATAAAAAAACCTGCCGCGCGCTCGCCATTAACAATCCTCATTAAAATTAGGCCCAGACTATACTAAATCCTAATGAGAAGGCAACTTTTTTTTTGCATTGCCGGTGTTGCTGCCCGATTCAGCGAACGATATGTTGCATTTAATCGCTCCAAAGCATCCTCCGACCGGAGAGAGCGGCATTCCCTGTGATTTTTTCACAACACGGTTTTTATTGCATTTACCTGGCTGGCTCTGCTAAATCTCTTCCATGAATAATGACTGGCTCGAAATCCATCTCCCTGTCCCCAATGACGCCATCGACCCGCTCTGTGCCGTGCTCAATGAGCTTGGCAGTACCGGTGTTACTGTTGAAGAACGCGAACTCGATACCTTCGTGCCACCGGACCCCGATGAACAGGTCACGACGACGCAACAGCTGAAGGCCTATTTCTCAGCGACAACCGACGTTGATGCGCTGCTTGACAGCATTAACCGGGCGTTACGTACTTTGTCCGGAGAATTTCCGGAACTGGCGATGACACCTCCCCGGGTCGAACGTCTTCAGCCGCTCGACTGGGCCGAAAACTGGAAACAGAATTTCTTCACTTTTCACATCGGTGACCGCCTGGTGGTCAAACCCTCCTGGGAAGATCACCACGCCACACGCGACGAAACGGTCATCAATATCGACCCCGGCATGGCTTTCGGCACCGGCACCCACGCCACCACCCGACTCTGCCTCGAAGCACTGGTCACGTTTATTGACACTCACCCCAGGCCCCGTGTCCTTGATGTTGGCACCGGCTCCGGAATCCTCGCCATCGCGGCTGCGGCGCTCGGTGCGCAACACGTTGTGGCCTGCGACATTGATCCCGGTGCGTGCCACGTCGCCAGTGAAAATGCTTGCCTTAACCAGGTTGCGGAGCGCATCGAAATTACCGCGACGCCGCTGGAAAATCTTCCCGGCGGATTCGATCTGATTCTGGCCAACATTCTCGCCGAGGAAAATATCCGCCTGCTCCCGGAATTTCTCGACCGCCTGAACCCGCAAGGGGTGCTGGTCCTCTCGGGGATTCTCATTGAGAAAGAACCACAGGTCTGTGCGGCGTTTCATGATCACGGATTGAGCGCCCCGATCATCCGTCATGAAGATGAATGGTCCTGCATTCAGTTCCGCCGGGAACGATGACGTGCGCCGCTTTTTCGTCCCCGCCGACCAGCTGACCCGCGACCGGGTTCACCTCCCTGCAGACATCGCTCATCACATCAGCCGCGTCCTGCGCCTCAAGGCGGGGACCGAAATTGCCCTGCTCGACGGTCGGGGCACACTGTGTCGTTGCCTGCTCGAAACCACCGCTGGGCAGCATGTCACTGCGACAATCCAGGAACGTCACACCAGCAGCGAAACGGCGCTGCCGATCGATCTCTATCAGGGGCTACCGAAAGCCGATAAAATGGAGCTGATCCTGCAAAAAGGTACCGAGCTGGGCATCCGGCAGTTTGTCCCGTTGATCAGTGAGCGGGTGATTGATCGCAAGGCCGCTGAGCGCGGTGAAAAACGGCTGGAGCGTTGGCGCTTGATTGTTCGCGAAGCGGCGCGTCAATCACACCGCCTGTTTCTCCCCGAAGTTGTCGCGCCGTTGCCCCTCTCCCGGGTCCTCGCCGACTGCACTGCCGAGCTGAAACTCTTGCTGTGGGAAGATGCCTCGCAACCACTCGCTACCGCACTCCCCTCCCCCCCCCCGCGCAGCGTCGCGCTTTTGATCGGGCCCGAAGGCGGTTTCAGTGCGGCAGAGGCCGGCGCTGCCCGGCAGGCGGGGTTTATCCCGGTCGGTTGCGGGCCACGCATCCTGCGCACCGAAACCGCCGGATTCACCGTCGCCACGATCCTCCAGTATCTCTACGGTGATTTGCAGCAACTCCCTAAAGTGGAAGGGGATTTATCGTCCTGAAAGAAGCTAAACGATGAACTGCCCGCAGTGCGGATTGCACCGTTGCGAGCCTCTGCTCTGCACCCACCCCTGAAACGCCTGAATCGCACCCCTCATGAGTGCTACCTCCAGCCCGTGAAAAAATCACCAATTTTCCATTGACAAACAACTTAAATATCACTAATATGCCGAAGATTTTTAGCTTTCACATAACGAGGCAGCCGCATGAGAGAAGAAAAAAACCTGATCGAAGTTATCATGGTCGATGGCACCAAGTGTCGCATGGCACCGAAAGCCCTGAATTTATTTCTGTCCGTCAATCGCATTCTTAAATTCAAACGCGCCGATGGCTGGGCGACTGTCGGCATCGACACCCTGCGTGAAAAGCTTCCGCAAGCAGAACCCCGCAAACCGGAACGCCGGGCCAGTTTCGCATCCTTTTTTACCGAAACCGCAATGCTCCCCTGCTGATCGTTCACCTTCAGCAGTCGCGATCCGCGCAACGTCGCTCCACCTCACGGTCAATCAGATAACGGGCGATACTCCGTTTCGGTGGCAGAGTAGGCAGTTTGTCGAGCGCAAACCAGCGCGCCTCCTCCAGTTCGTCATCCTGAGTACATACTTCTCCCCCCGCATAGTCGGCACGGAACCCGGTCATCAACTGACTTGGAAAAGGCCACGCCTGGCTGCCGACGTAGTGAATATTTTCGACCCGGATCCCCGTCTCCTCCGCCACCTCGCGAGCGACAGCCTCTTCGAGGCATTCACCTAAATCAAGGAACCCGGCGACCAGTCCGTAGCGCCCCGTCTGCCATTCTGCTTTGCGCACCAGCAGCAGTTCGTCAGCACGGCGAATAAGGACAATGACACACGGATGAAGGTCGGGAAAACGTTCAAAATTACAGACACTGCAATACACGCCCCAGTGACCGTCTATGCGGCGGGTGGCCTTGCCGCACTTGCCACAAAAGCGGCTGTGTCGTTCCCAAAGCAGAATCTGACGGCCAAGCGCACCAAGACTCAGCAGATCGATCGGCAACTGTGGTTCGGGGGAGAGCAATGCCGCGATGATCGCCCCGTGGGGAGGAGTTGCCTCCAACGAACGTGCAACGCGGCAGGGGCGACCGTCCCACTGGCCGATATAGAGCGGCGGGGAACCCAGGGTGTCAGTCACAACCGTGGAATCAAATAATTGCGCAGCAGGATTCAGCAACAGGGAGCTGCCTTGCAGCAGCAGCAGCGACCCGGCCCCGCCGGGATCGCGATCAGGCGTTTGAAAATCGAGGCGTTTATGCAACGCAGCGGCGTTGAACGGCAGATGCACCGCGCTGGTGTAATCGTGTGGCAGCATGATCTTGTCCTGTCTTTAATGATTTTCGCACACTATAACATGCCCCTTTACAAACGGTAAAGACGTCGTTCCAGACTGTTTTTGGGCACTCACTGAGCGCCAAAAATAATTGAAAAATGGGGTTGACTTGCCCGCACTAATCAAGTATAAGTCTGATTCTTGTGTGCCGCTAGCTCAGTAGGTAGAGCATCTGACTTTTAATCAGATGGTCGTAGGTTCGATCCCTACGCGGCACACCATTTTTACAGGCAGTAATTAGCGGGGACATTTCCTGCTAGGTACTTGATGTTTTAAGTCCCTATCGTCTAGCCTGGCCCAGGACACCGCCCTTTCACGGCGGCGACGGGGGTTCGAATCCCCCTGGGGACGCCAATTGGAACGGCCCCGTTGTCAATCAGCGGGGTTGTTTCTGTTCAGTTACACCGCGTTTCACGCTTTACAAAGTTGCTGTCCCTATCGTCTAGCCTGGCCCAGGACATCGCCCTTTCACGGCGACGACAGGGGTTCGAATCCCCTTGGGGACGCCAATTTAAAAAAAGACCATCTTCCTCAACGAAGATGGTCTTTTTTTGCCGCTGTGACAGAAAATGCTACGTTCACTCTTATCTGCGCATGGGTGAATGAGAGCGAAGAAAACGGCTATATTAAATCCAAAATAAGCCCCAAAAATACTTGCTTTTGCTTATGCTTCATGGTATTTCTTCCCTCCGCTGGCAGAATAAAAAAGAATGTCGGGGCGTAGCGCAGCCTGGTAGCGCACCTGCTTCGGGAGCAGGGGGCCGGAGGTTCAAATCCTCTCGCCCCGACCATTTTTCTTCATACGTTGCATGCGAAAAGGCCAACCTTCCCAAGGTTGGCCTTTTCATTGTTCTGTTCTTCCGTCAACAGCCTTTATGCCCGCAAGGCAATTATGGTTTCGACACCCGAGCATCGACTCTGCCAAAATGAAAAAATGACGGTTTGCGAAGCGTTGCTCCGGACCGGGTGCAGTTATCTTGAACAGATGAAGAATGTTGGCCTGTTTTCTCAGCGAACCACTATGGGCCGATCAGACGTGAAACCGGACACATTGATCGAGGAGCGGTAGCTTGCGCAGGCGAAATTCCCTGCCGTAGCGATCATTCGGATTTTTTCGATCTCGACCAGACCGAAGAACTCGGCAAAGTGCTTGAGACAGCGCAGGCTGTAGCAATGGCCGACATGCTGTTCCGGGGTCTCATAGCTCATTGACTCGGGGACTTCCCGTAGCACAATCGGGAAGGCACGCAGCAGGGCGTCGGTATAGAACGAATCCGACTGCCAATGTTGATTCCCAGATGTGACCGCCGAAAAAGGAGATTCTTAACCGGCTGGGCGTCAAATCGATCCCTGCCCAGTTCCCGACCAATAACGTTGTAGTGTAAAAAAAGTGGTTGTCGGTTGTACTAAGTTTCTGATAATACAGAATTCATGTCTTTGAAAGTGTCAAACTTCGGTGACCGGTGACGCACCTGTGCCGGTGGTCACCCATAGATTCTGCGGGTGAACCAAACTAATATATCTGTACCGAATGGTGTTATGCTGAAAAAAGAGCAACGCATAATTTCATGGACGTCCCCCATTCCTCCTGGTTACCGACAGTAACAGTTTAGTCCTTTTCAACTTTTTTCTGCTGGTATTCTGATTGTCTGCTCACATTTTCCTTGAATTGTGGGCGTTTTTTTGGTTTAATTACGTGAGTATAAATACTCATTTACGCTGGGAGGACACATGACCCGATTGGATATTTTAAAGGAACAACAGGCCAGGCTTTCGGAGGATATTGCGGCAATGCTCGACAGTTTTCTTATCGGCTCGGTGGCAAGGTCGCCTTCCATGTCAGGGCACAATCTGACGACCAAGGTGCAAGGAAAGACCGTTACTCTTTACGTGCGGAAGGATATCGTGCCGAAGGCTCTGGAGATGAGCGGTCGATACAAGGTTCTCTGGTCGCGTATGCAGGAGCTTTCTAAGGTGAATTTGGAGATTCTGCGGCTGGAGCATTCGTAAGCATGTCGCGCTATCCCTGGCCACCCCATGATTTTGTCTGTCTTTATGAGCATACCTGCCCCTACCTGAACGGCTTATCGACAACATGGGTTTTTGGGGAATATCGACGGGCCGACAATGTGTATCAGAAGCACCTGCGGATCATTGATAATTTTTCCGAGGCGTTAGGGGCAAGCGAGAAGCGGGTGCGGGCTTTGGAGCGGGAAAACGCCGAGCTTCGGGCCAAGTATCAGGCCTTGCACCAGAAACAGTTCAAAGCCAACTGTAAGAAAAAGGGCGATTCCGAGATTAACAACGGCCAGGCGAAAGCAGCGGTTGCGAACAAGAAGAAACGTGGTGCGCCGGTGGGCCATCCGGGGTGGTCGCGTCCGACGCCGACGCGGGTAGATCGGATTGTTTCGGTGCCGGCCCCGGCCGCATGCCCTCACTGCGGCTCGGAGGACGTAACGCCCAGGGGAACGCAGCACGAACATCTCCAGGAAGACATTGTGCTCATGCCTCAACCCGTGGTGACGAAATATGTTCACGAGGAGGCCTTCTGTCATCATTGTAACCGGGCGGTCGTGGGGGCGGGCGCCGACGAGATTCCCAACGCCCCGATCGGACCGCTCGCCAAGTCCACCGCCAGCTATCTCCGGTACGAGATCGGCATCTCCTACCGAAAGGTAACAGTTTAGTCCCAGCATTAATCTCTGTGAATCCAATAGCACGGCTCCCGATGAAGGTGCATAACGGCAAGGATTATCAACTCATCGTTTGCCTCGTTATGATGGTACACAATGCCATACGTGTGTCAACGCGTGGTCGCCAACCGGCGCTGGCCACTTGACGACACTATTGAGGCGCTGCGTCGCGAGGCACAACAATGGTTGCCCGCTGCCAGGCAACAGACGGAACGAACACCTGTATAATTGCACTGCACCCTCCCCACACTCACCGGAAACTCATGGAAAAAACCAATTTTAATCACATTTATCCCATCTATTGTGGTCGTTATTTTCCAGACATGGGATTAATTTCACCATTTGAGGGGCCGACTAATCTGGACCGTTTCCGTCCACCTTCAGAACCCCTTGATTTTACGGCATTTATATATAAGGTATTGATTTATATACGTTTTTTGTTGCATATAAATTAGGCAAAAGGCTATCAACCTACTGGTTGTAACGAGTTATCCGGGTCAAAAGAATGCTCTTCTGCCAGTTATCCACATCGCGTGTGGACAACTCCCCTGACAGCGGCTGAACAACCTGCTGTCTAATAAAAATCTTGTTGACGCGAGACAGGCTATTCGGGCAGCGAAGTCGACAACGACCTCTATGTCGGCTCGTCAGGTGTGAGTCTGGCGGCAAATCGGGGGGAAAGTATTTACAAGCCGAAAAAGAGGTGAGGACGCATTATTGATGCGATAGAAAGGGAACAAGCCAGCTTTCCTTGACGGCTCAAGGGTCTGAAAGTTACTCGCAGATTCTGCGGATGAACCAACTGATCATATCATCTCTGCGTCCCGTGGCGATGCCATCCGCGACAAAGGTCCGGTAACTCCGTAGTGAAGTTTTGATGGTTTTGCCGAAACAGGCCAGAACTTCGGATGTCACCTGCCCCGGCAGAGCGGCTTGCCCCAGCAATACCGCATGCCCACACCACGGATACCGATCCAGCGCTTCAAGGGTTGAAACGAGTCCAGCGCGCAGTGGATTCAAGTGGATATAGCGCACCAATTCAAGCAGATACTCATCTTCGTCACAGACAGTTAACTTGTAATGGTCCTGGAAGAGATAGCCAGAACGTTGATGACGAAGGTTGAAAGCTACGGCGTAACCGGTCAACAGTTGGCGCATAAATTTGGTCAAGGGAATCAGTCGCGGGCAGAGCAGGAGATGGGCATGGTTGTCAAGAAGCGCCCAGGCAAAGCAATTGGTTTCAGTTGTGATTAATTGGTCAGAGAGGAGTTGGACGAAATTGTAGCGATCATCATCGCCGGTAAAAATCGCACGCCGGTCTATACCGCGGATAATAACATGCTGTAATAGATTCGGGATATCTACACGAACAGAGCTTGTCATGAAAAGAAGACTAGCAGGAGAAGTTAGATAGTCAATGTTTTACCTGAAGAACCAACCTTCCGCAATGCTGAAAAGCAGCTTCGAACCAGCCCTTGTTCTTTGGGGAGGATGCCTCAGTTTGAAACCTCAGCCCCGTGCGGATTTTTATACATATACGACCAGATTCCTGCTTGCTCGACCGCATAAAGCAGGACGCCGATAATGATCACAACAACGAAATTTTCCGGCAAGGTCATTGATGCCAGGTAGAACAGGAAAAAAACTGATCGACAGAACAGATGGTACCAGCGTACCACCGGGCTCTCTCCAGTTGCCATGCGGATCAGAACCGGGACAACCACGGTGAAGCTGTAACCGGTGAGTGCCAGATGAACCAGGATCGCTGGCAGCGGACAACCAAGAATCTGAAGCACTGCTTCGGGGAAGCTTTTGTAAATGTTGAAGTCCTGGACTGTCAATGCTGCGACACTCGCCAGCAGGAACAGAAGCAAACCCCAGAGACCTTTACGTGACAGGGCATACAGTGCAGAGGAGCTCAGACGAGGCCCCGTGCTTTGTTGCTCAAGGATGTCATCATCAGCCCAATGGTTGTCCACAGGAACTGAATGTATCTTCTGTGACTTGTCAGCATGTTTGCGGTGGTTCTTATGAGTCATCGGATTGAGGTATTTCATGCTGTCCTCCTTGTCACTCTGTCACAATTGATCAACAACCTTCTGCCCTGCATTAAGAGCTGCCTCGTCAAGGTGCTTTGTGGGGATGCTCCTCGGCATCCTCTTCTTCCCAACCGGTCCACATGGGCTTGATATAGGCCATCGCCGTCTTGCCCAGGGTGGCAAGATAAACGTGCGTGAAAAGGAACGCGCAGAGGCTGCAAGCGAGCAGAAAATGGGTGGCAATCAAAATCTTCAAACCGCCAAACATCAGCACCAGATCGCGCATCGGGCTGACATTGGTCAGTAGCAGACCGGTCAGACTGACCAATGGCACGAGCAGAAACATGATGGCGAGGTAAGCCGATTTTTGCATCGGGTTGAACTTGTTTTCAGGGGTCGGGTGGTGCGGGTTTTCCCAGCCCAGGAAGTAGGTCAGTAAATAGAATTTGGCCTGACGCAACAGTCCGTCCTGCAAGTCGTCTTTGCTCGGCACATAGACCTTGAACATGTCACGGCTGATCAGGGCGTAGTAGATAAACCAGAGCGTGAACGAGAAGGTCACGACCAGCCCGGCTGCGTTGTGCAGTAAAATGGCTGTTTTGTAACTGGTAAACATGTGAACATGCTCAGGGAAGCGGATATGGATAGCGGTAACACACAGGGTGATGATCCCCAAGGCATTCAGCCAGTGCCAGATACGCACAGGAGTCGGTTGCAGGTATATCTTGATTTTTGGCGACATGGCTATTTCTCCTCATTCTTGCGGTTTTTACGGGTCAGGAAACGTAAGGTTCCGTGTCCGATCGGCACGACCATGCCCCCGGCAAGGACTACCAGCCCCACGTAATTGAGAGCCTTGCTGCGGGTTGCTCCAACCATGTAGAAATCAGGCGTGCCATACAGAGCGTCAAGGACGGCACCCTTCTCTACAGAGATCCTCTTGAAACCACCATCACGCTCTGCGAGTGACAAGTAACTCACCTGCATCGCTTCCGGACCGGAGGAGTGGCAAAAGGAGCAATCCCAGCGGTTATCCTGGGTCAAGAAGTTGTGGCTGAGTCGTTCCGGAGTCATCATGCCCTGCAAACGCAACGGCTTATTCTCCGGGTCGAGATTGAACAGCCGGAGCTCGGCTATCGAGATATAACCATCGGCGTTGGTATCGACCAGTTGCACAATCGGCTTGCCCCCGGAGAGGGCGTTCAACTCGGCGTACGTTGCGAGGTCGAACCTGCTGAACATCGATCCGCTCCGACGTTTAATAATATAGAGGCTGATGACATACTCGTTTGATGTCGAATGGCAGGTCACGCAGGGCAGATTGTTGATGTGCAAGTCAGCCTGTGGCAGCCACTCGGCATGTTTTTCCTGTATTTCGACACGCTCATGACACGAGGTGCATTGCAGGTTCATATCCTGTCCGGAAACTGCCGTTGGGCCATACACCTGATGAGGATTGTGGCAGTCACTGCAGACGGCATTCTGAGCGTGGTTACTGTTGCTGTAGCTTTTACTGACATCACCATGACACTCGGCGCAGCTGGCTTTAGAAGGGGGGAAACCGTCATCCGGATGTTGTTCTGTGATCGAGACATGACAGCCATGGCAACCAACTTCAGCATGAGCTGTATGGTCAAATGTGAGTGAATTAATCACCAAATCCTCGCCGACCACGTCTTTATCGCCGTGGCAATTCGTGCAATCGCTGCTGTCCATGGCGACACCCATGGCTGGCAACAGGGCCAGGAGGAAGATCAGTAATCCAACGTGGACAATTTTGTTAAGTATTCGCTTGACCATATCAATCCCCTTAATTGCTGCTCAGCAAATTTCAGCGAAGTAAAGCTCTGATGGATTCCGGTCGCTTTTCAGCAATGTCACGAAACAGCTGGTTGATAGCTGTGAGCGACGAAAAGACCTGAGACACGACGATGATTCCGCAGTAGCCGAGGAAGAAGCGGATCGCCAAGCCAGTGACACCATCCATCATCTCCATAGCCTGCCAGGTTGCGAGACCGGCACAGATGTACAGGGTCAGACTCGCAGCCCACAGAACAAGTAGTTTCACGCCGATTTTCATGATGACCTTCTTTTCTCACCCTTTTACTCGTGGACCAGTTGTTTATTCCTCGCTGATTGCATCCACTTTGGTCTGGCCCTTGTTGCCGGTATAAAATGACTTCAGCACGCCAAAAAGTAGAAACATGGCTGGCATGAGCTGCACGATCACGATCAAGGCGCACATGCCAAGGAATATCCAGACCAAGAACATGCTGCCATCCTCCCTGCCTCCGGTTGCGGCAATAAGATTCGAGGCCAGACCTAACTGGGTTGCCAGAACAATCAAAATCGTCATTGTGCTTTTCATCTTCGCTCTCCTTTTTCAGGTTGTTCAACCCCTTGACGGTTACAGTGTGGACGAAAGGCTCTGGTCGCGAGCATCACCTTATTACGGGCGCAGTCGATAGCCTGTTGCAGTTCGTCCCACCCCAAGGCACATACTGGTCGATTTGTGCGGTAAAAAATGCCCTGCTGACGCACCTTAAGTTCTTCTGATGCCGACACCTCGTCTGCGACAAGAATGATGGTTGAGTGTCGGCTACAGCTTTTCAGCAACGTGACAAGAGACGCCACCGACAAGCCTTCTTCGAGCCCGTCACCAAGGACAACAACTGACGACCCGTCATGCAGAAGACTCTCCATCAAGGATGCTGCGGACCCGGTGTATTCGACGGTGTAGATCTTTGCAGCTAACGCCCTGGCCATCCCGGCGCGGCTGATCAGGTTCTTGTCAGCGATTATGACTTTAGGCTCAAGCATTGCGGCCTCGTGCTGCTGATTGGATTGAACGTGCTCGAATATTCTTCACAACCTCAGTTTTCCTCTTTATTTTCATTGCCCAAGAAGGCAGATTTGATCACGCACCCCAGCAGCATGATGACTGGCACTAACTGGATTGCGATAATGGCGGAGACGAAGGCGAAAAAAATGCTCCGCAGCGGTTCCGTGCCGATCGAGGCGCCACCGGCAAAAGGAATGATGGCTGTTCCGGTGGCAACGACGATAATGATCAATGTGCTGACTAATTTTGGTTTCATAACAGCCTCCTCGGTTTGAGTTGTTTTGTTGTCCCTCAATAAGAGCAACCGCCATACCAATGACTGAATGCTTACAAAACTGTTATTTATCTTTTATTTCAGATAGTTACACTACTGTCGTCAAATCAGAGGGCGTAACAGGAATCTTGTCTCGCAGGAAAGTGTCCTGTCCGACAGGAAGATTACCGTCCGGCAGGAATAACCCGTTGTCTAGAGGAGGAGTGGTTAGTGAAGTGAAATCTGATGTTTTTTCAACAGGGAGTAAAGGCGTGATCGGGACAGGCCAGCAAGCCGACATGCCTGACTGACATTCTGCCCGGCGTAGCGCACAAGACTCGCCAGGTAGCGCTTCTCCGCCAGACTGAATATTCCTGAGCGGAAATCTTGCAGACACGGCAAAATGCGCGATGCGGACGCGGGGCGACTGTCTTTGTCGGGAAGATTTGATCTGATAATGGATTTGGCAACCTGAATACGAATGTACTGTGGCAAATGCTTTGGAAACAAGGTCGTTTCCTGTTGCGCCATAATGAGGGCTTGCTCCAGGGAATTAATCAATTCACGGACATTGCCTGGCCACGCATAAAGGGTAAGAGTTTTGATGAATTCAGGGGTGAGTTGCTTCGAGCAAAAACCATATTTCTGGCACAAGCGCTCTACATGGTAATTGGCCAGTGGTTGGATATCATCGATACGGCAACGTAATGGCGGCAATTCGATGAGACAGGACTGCAGGCGGTAAAGCAGATCCTGGCGAAACTGTCCGCGCGCAACATTCTGTTGCAAATCACGGTTAGTTGCCGCGACCAGGCGAAAATCGCTATCGACTTCAAAACTGTTGCCGATCGGCCGGAAACGCCGCTCTTCCAACACCCGCAGGAAAGGCTTCTGCAGGGTTGGTGATAACTCGCCTACTTCGTCAAGGAAGAGTGTTCCACGGTGCGCCTGGCGGATCAACCCTTCGCAGGTTTTGTCCGCGCCGGTAAATGAACCCTTTTCATAACCGAAAAGAAGACTGCTGACAATCGTTTCAGGCAATACCGTACAGTCAACAGCAACGAAACAGCCCTGTGCACGAGAACTGTTTTTATGGATGGCTTGTGCGAAAAGTTCTTTACCGGTGCCGGTTTCCCCGTACAACAACACGCTGGTATCAGTTGCCGCTACCTCTGCCAACGATTTCAGGCAGGTTGCGAGCTGTTTGCTGCCGCCGACAATGCCGGCGAAACGTTGCGCTGCGTTGTCGGACTCGTCGGAATCAACCCCGCCCGGATCAATGTTTGCGCGTTCAATAGAAGGATTGAACAAACCATCAGACATCCCGGTATCGATTTCACCGCCATTGGCATTGGCGTCGACAAAAGCCCCCTTGGCACAAGTCCGATTGCCCTTTTCCACGATGTTGGCCGATGATGAAAGTTTTACTCCTGAAATATTCGAAACAGGAGTTCGCCCTGGATGTTTCAGTTCCATGCTATCTCCCCCCTGGAGACTGTCCGAGAATAAGGAGTAAAGCAAGAACCCAGAAGTTTAAGATCAGATTTTGACTCGTTTGAAAGTTCATGGCCGTGGCAACAAGCTGAAAAGGAGCTGAAATATGGTCCACACAGCAGGATTTTCAGCCGGGCATTCATTCTCGGGCGGCCTCCTGGTTGCTTGCGCTCAGGTTCGGTGTTTGAACCATTTTCAAAGCAGGAGCTGTGCCAAAAGAGGACTTGCCTTTTAAATCGAGGGTTATCAGTGACTTAGCTTTTTATTAGGGTCACAGGTCGGCGTTGTGGGGCAGAATTTATTCCTGTCTGGCAGGAAATTTCCTGTTGGGGCGGAGGAATAGGCCATGGAGGCCAGGAGTTCAAAGGGTTACTTGTCACGCGTAACTTCGTGTTTTTTCATCAATGCGTAGAGGCGGGATGGGGACAAACCGGAAAGATGACACGCTTGAGAAATATTCCGATCTGAGAGGGTCAACAGATCCTGCAGGTAAACCTTCTCAGCTTCATTATAGATCGCATTGCGATAGACATGCAGTTTTGGCAAGTTGTGAATGGTGCCATTACCTGGCGCAATATCAAGAGGAGGCTCTTGTCCCACTGAAGCACGGGTCACTTCAACACGGATACCGGTCGGCAGATGCTTGGGAAAAAGGGTTGGTTCATAACGAGCCGAGGCCAGAGCTTGTTCCATGGTATGCACAAATTCACGCACATTCCCCGGCCACGGATAGGCGCGCAGAGTATTGATCAAATCTGGCGAGAAGCCTTTGGGCAAAAGTCCGTAACGATCACAGAAGCTGTCGGCATAGAATCTGGCCAGTTTTTGAAAATCCTCAAGCCGTTCCCGCAGTGGTGGCAGCTCAATCGCATAAGAGCGCAACCGGAACAGCAGGTCCTCACGAAACTGGCTGGTTTTAACCATCTGGTCGATATTTCGGTTGGTTGCCGCGACCAGACGAAAATCGCTCTCTATTTCGCGACTGCCCCCGAGAGGTCTGAACCGGCGTTCCTGCAATACACGCAGAAACGATTTTTGCGTAATGAGCGGCAGTTCACCGACTTCGTCAAGGAAGAGAGTGCCACAATGCGCCTGGCGCACCAAGCCGTCGCGGGCCTTCTCTGCCCCGGTGAAGGTCCCCTTTTCATGACCGAAGAGCAGACTCTCCACGAGAGTTTCCGGTAGCGCCGTGCAATCAACCACGACAAAATTTCCGCGCGCGCGCTGGCTGTTCTCATGGATGGCCCGGGCAAACAGCTCTTTACCGGTGCCGGTTTCACCTGTTATGAAGACATTGACATCACTGCTGGCGGCCTGGGCGACCATATCAAGGCAGGCCTGCAATCTGGGGCTGTCGCCAATGATATTTTCCCGTTTGAGAGCGACGATTGAACCCTTTTGCCGGACGGCATGCTTTTCATTTCGATATTGCAGGGCACGTTCCAGAGCAAGGCTGATTTCCTTGGCCGAAGAACTTTTTTCAATGTAGTCCCAGGCTCCGCTCTTGATTGCCAGTTCAGCGCCGTTGGGCTCGCCGAAACCGGTAATGATGATCACTTCCGGGGCCAAGGAGAGGGCTTCAAGCCTGGGCAAAAAATCGAGTCCATTACCATCAGGCAGGTGGACATCCAGAAAGATCACATCAAACTGCCGGGTTGCCACTTGTTTTTGCCCGTCGTGCATCGAAACCGCGCAGGCGACCTCATGACCACAGCGCTGTACCAGTCTCGACAGAGTGGCACACATCAAGTCGTCGTCGTCAATAATCAGGACATTTGCCATTGTGAATATTCCCGGGCCTGGTCAATCGAGCATTCGACGAATAAGCTGGCTCATCTCGCGGCGCTCATAAGGTTTGGTCATAAACCCTTTGATGCCGATCGCTTGCGACTTGGCTATCGATATCCCTGAACCGTTTGTCAGGGCCTTGCCGGAGCAGAGGATGATTGGCACTTCAGCACGCACTTTAAGGACTTCTCTGGCCAACATATCACCGGTCATGTACGGCATGGTCTGGTCGGTAATCACCATGTCAAAGCTGGCTGGCTGTGCCAGGAACAACTGCAGAGCCTTGCGACTGTCAGTGCTGGCGATAACATCATAACCCAGTTTTTCCAGCATCTTTTTGCCAGCAAAGGCCAACGCCGGCTCGTCATCGACAAGCAATATCTTTTCGTGACCATTTGCAGCCATCAGGTTATCGTTCACCTCGGGCAGCTCTTCGATGCAGTAACTTTGGGGTAGATAGATATGGAACGCGGTTCCCTGCCCCGGCGTGCTTTCTACATTAATGAGTCCGCCATGATTCCCAATGATACCGTGCGCAACAGAAAGCCCCAGGCCGGTCCCCTTACCAGGGCCCTTGGTGGTAAAAAACGGATCAAATATCCGCTCAAGAATTTCGCGTTTCATACCATGGCCGGTATCCCTGATCGAAAGTTTCAGAAAATTTCCCGGATGCAATCGGGCATGAACATTATCGGATCGCGAAGCGCTTGTGACCTCTTCCATACTTATTTCAAGGACACCACTATCCTGCTCAGCCATGGCGTCAGCTGCATTGGTGCAAATATTGAGGATGACCTGATGAATCTGGGTCGGATCAGCATCCACCCGAGCCAGATTCGGTTTGATGCGATTGCGGATCTCAATGGTTGAAGGGAGTGATGCTCGCAGCAGATTGAGGCATTCAGTTGTGATAACTTCGACGGATACTGGAACGCGCTCTTTAAGATTCTGACGGCTAATAGTCAGAATCTGCTTCACCAGGCTTTTCCCCCGATTGCCTGCCTGATAAACGATTTCAAGGTGTTCCCGCATACTGTCATTGTTGGGCAGATCGTCAAGAACCAGTTCTGTATTGGTGAGAATAGCCGCAAGAATGTTATTGAAATCATGGGCAATCCCCCCGGCAAGGGTGGCAATGGCCTCCATTTTTTGTGCCGTCCGCAACTGTTCCTCCAGCTCGGCTTCATGGGTCACGTCGCTGACAACGGCAACATAGCGAACGGCCTCTGAATCCTCGGCCATGACTGGCGATATATTGGCTTCAATCTCGTAATGGGAGCCATCTTCGCGCACATTCTGATACCGGCCTGTGCTGGCTTCTCCGGTCTTCAGGACACTTTTGATAGCCAGATAAAAGCTATCGTTGTGGTGGTCACAAAACAGTTCATGCAGAGTTCCGCCAACAACATCCTCAGCATTAACCCCGCAGATGTGCTCCCATGAAGGGTTGAGATATTGGACACGGGCGTCCTGATCAAAAGTCAGAATTCCTTCTGCCGCCTGATGAATCACCTTGGTCAGAAGTAGCTGCTCCTCCCTGGCTTTCTTTTGTGTGGTTTTACTATGAATCGCCATGATTCGATTAGCCAGGTCTTCGGTGAGTTCTTCCAGCTGGCTGGCCTCTTCCGGGTCAAAAGATTCGGCTTCAGAGGCGAGAATAACCAGGACACCATAAACCTTGCGTCCTTTGTGCAGGGGCAAGGAGATCGCCGAGCAAAAGCCATGCGCCAGAGCCATCTCGCGCCACGGCTTGAATTTCGGGTTGGACATAATGTTACGCACAATCACGGTCTGACCGGTTTTGATTGTCGTCCCGGCCGGGCCCTGCCCATAGACAGAATTATCCCATCGCACGTTTAGAGCATTCAGGTAGCCTTCCTCATAACCCCAGTGGGCAACCGGCTTGACACTCTTCTCTTCATCATCAGAGGCATAGCCCACCCAGGCCAGTCGATAACCGCCAAGAACGACCAGAATCCGGCATATTTTCCGCAGAAGATCATATTCATCCATGTCCCAGGTGGTTGCCTTTTTGCACTCACTAAAAACTCTCAAAGCTCGATTTGCCCGGAACAGCGTCTCCTCTGCATCGATAAACGCTAACTCACGATGGCGGATCAGCACAAACAACAATTGTGCCGAGATGACTATAAATAACCACTGACTGATAATTTTTGCGGTGCGAAAGGTCTCGGGATCAACTATCCATTTTGACAAAACAGGTTCGGAGAAAAACACCCACATTCCACCGACAATGGTATAGACAAGACAGATGAAAAAGGCCGTAAGCCAGGGTTTCAGGATTTTTTGCGAGAAGGTCAGTTTTTTCATTGCATCTTACCGTGCCGTTCAGGCTTATGGCACAGACGTCCTGTGGCTGAATTACGTGGGAGGGGGACGAATCAGAATCCTGCGCATAATTAACTTTTTTTAATATAACTGCTAAATAACGTTTCGTCAATCATTACCTGCGTTATGCGAGGTCGTTGAAGAATATTTGAAAAGGTGAGAGCAAAAAAACCGACAAAGCCTTGATTTATCGAATGGACATATAGACGACACGGAGATCATGCGGGCGGGACTGACGCCCGCATGATCTCCGTGTCGTCCCTCATGCGGGCGACCTAAACGTCACTCGATTTAGAAGCGAATGATTTCTGGATTCCCCTCTTTGAACTGTGGCATCATCATCCCGATATTCGCGTTGATGTAGGTCGGGTCACAAACGACAAAGCGTTTTCCATCGACAAGGATAGCATCCCCTTCGACCTTTTCGGTAAAGTTGACTGCGGTCGCAATATGTCCGGGGAAGTGGACGCCAACCACTTCCAGTCCAACAATCCTGGTCACCAGATAGCTGAACAGAATTGATCGATCCTCGCAATCGGAATAACGAAACGCAACCGTCTCTTCGGCAAACATGTATTTTTCACGACCGAATTGCTCATCGTCCGTTTGATATTCAAAGGCCGTCTGCGCAAAGCGCAATAGCATATTAACCGCTTCAGTTTCACTCTTGCCAGCGACCAGTTTGCCCAGGCCATCAATCAAGCTTTGTTCAGCCTCGGTGGCCAACGGAGCGGCGAAATAGATTGCCCATTCAGTCTGGGGATAACTATCGTAAAAAACGAGGGCGTTCCGGTTGTAGCTAACGGGAACGGTAAATTCCTTGTTTTGATAAAGGAAATGCAAGCTCCGCACTTCACGTCCCTCGCCAACCCGCGGCACGAGAGGCAACTTGAGTGACAGCAGGCGCTCGGCGCGGGGATAGTCTTTACTGTACGTGTAAACTTTGCCCGGCTTGCGCTGATCACGAAAATAACTGATGTTGTAATATCTGGTTCCATCGAGCGTGTAGTAGGGTGCCTGATAAACCAGACTGTCGATCGGAGCGAGCAGAAAAACGCGATTGTCGCTGTAGCCAACCCTGACTCGATAGCCTGACTTCGTCAGTGCGAACCAGGCAAAGAGCTGCGCATCATTCCCCGGACCGTGCAACGCTTCTCCCGCTTCCTGCACAAACTGGAAGTAGCCCCAGTCGTTCAACTGCAAGGCTTCCTTGACTGTCAACAGGCTGGACAGCATCGGCCCAAAGTCGGCCGTACCAATTTTTTCCCAGTAAGCGCTGATTTCACGATTGGTGATCTTTGTTCCAGTCGTAACCGCCAACGATGGATCGCACACCACACGCAGCATACGCCCCAGATATGCAACCTCAAGCGTTGCTGGCTGCGGAACGTCGGTCGGGGGTTCAGGCTGTGACGGGACAACAACAACCGGTAGTTCAGGTTCAGGCTGTGACGGGACAACAATAACCGGTAGTTCAGGTTCTGGCTGTGACGGGACAACAATAACCGGTGGTTCAGGTTCAGGCTGTGACGGGACAACAATAACCGGTGGTTCAGGTTCAGGCGGTGACGGGACAACAATAACTGGTGGTTCAGGTTCAGGCGGTGACGGGACAACAGCAACCGGTAGTTCAGGTCTAGCTTGTGGCAGGACAACAACCGGTGGTGGTGGAAGAACCGGGGCAGAAGGTGGCGGGACCGTCTGTCCCAGCGGCGCAATCTTGTCGTCAGGTTTTTTAGCCGCTTTGGGCAACTTGACCGGTTTGGGGGTTGGATCTTTGACCAACCCCTCGAACTCGTCAAACGCCTGCCATTTTTCTTTCAAAAATTCAGCAAAATCGCGGTCACGCTCATCCTTGAACGACTGGATTTCCTGGGCTGATTCAGCATAGAACGCATCCATCTCGCGCCGCATTTCATCCTCAATGCTGCCAAAATGCGCCGTTTCCTGATCAGTATCTGAAAAAAACCGGTCAACATCACTGCCCTGTGCGTACGCCAAACTGCTCATGCAGACAATCATCAGAATGCCATGCCACAATTTAAACCTCATTGCAAAGCTCCTCATTCAAATCATTTTCGCGCATCGTCGCGCGTCGGCAACCTGGACAGGGCGGACGCCCCCTCACCAGAAGGGGCAAGGGGGCGTCATCAACCATCAAACCTATTCGATCAGACCTTGTTCCTGCATATCCTTGAAGAAGGAAGCCTGCTTTTCAGCCTGTTTTTTGGCAAACTCATCATTCTCTTCTTTGGCTTTTTGCGCTGCCTTGTCTGCTTCACGAGCCATGTTCTTCACGGTGTCCTTGTAGGCCAGATCGATCTCTTCGGCCGGCACATAGCCAAGCGCAAAGTACTGAAAATACGACCCGGTGGGGTTGCGGTATTTTTCAAAGTAATATTCCTTGACCTTGACCCGTTTCGCCATATTGGTGGCAAGTTGCTTGGTAAACTCGCGGGCAGCAGCGGTCGGATCGATAGCGTCACTTTCCTGACCATAGGAAACTTTGGCCTCTTCAAACTTCTTTTTGACCAGCGTCCCCATATACTTGACAACTTCCTCGGTCACACCGCGCCCGGCACTTTCCCGCGCGGAAGCTTCGGTCTTGTACCGATCGGAGGTGCCGACAAAGAACATCTTGCCCCCCTCGGCATCAGGAATCGACATCGTCCAGACCGGACGCTGCGGCTGCGAGGTCTGAATCAGCTCCTCAGTATCCATCGCAGCTTTCATTTCATGCTGAACGGTACCGCCGCCGCAGCCAAAGAGCAGAAACATCGCCAGACCGGCAATTAAAAATCCACTAAGCTTCTTCATTTTTTCCTCCTGAGTAGTTTCGGCCAAAGCCGATGTGTTAATAAGATTAGTTGGCAACAGTCGTGATCATCGAATGCGCTTCGCCGTAAGCAGAACCATTAAGTTCTGCTGATTTTCTGAGTTTGTCCCGGATTGAGCTGAAAGAACCGTGCAACAGTTTCAGACCATTTTCCAGCTCGTCTCCAGCCAATTCCGGAAATTTTTGCGTCGCCGCAAAAGCCCAGACGTGTTCCAGCCCGAAAGGCTCGGCAATGGTGAATTCAAAGCGCTCACGATCTGCTTTGTCGGGCACTTCGAGATAGATCCCCTTTGGGTAGAACCCCGCGCCGGAATAATGGTTCGGCAGCAGCTGAATCAGATTTCCGGCAACATCCTCATAAATCAGCAGGAGATAAGCATCGGTGTCAGAGTTGACCAGATAGGAAATCGTCTCCCCGGAACGGTAAGTCTGACCGTCGCCAAGATGCGAGGTCACCTCAAGTTTGATCGCGTTGACTGTGGGGGGCGCAGCGGTGTCAAACGTCTGCCTTGCCTGCTGCGGGACAAGGTCGATTCCAGGGGGGAGCAGGGAGCTGTCAAAGCTGGTATTTGCTGCCCCCAGCAGCCGATCAGTCCCGGCCTCCTTCAACTCCATATTGAGAAAAACGTCGCGACCGTTCAGTGCATAAATTGCGTTGAGGGCCGCATCGGCACCATCAACCGCGGCATGGGTCGCGGCGGCACCCAGCCCACCTTTGGCAACGGCGCTAATCCCGCGCGTTTTAATTGCATGCTCAATCATTTCCTGACGATCATCGGTTTGCGGAACGATCACCTCCAGGCCGCTGATATTCGCCAACTGTTCGTTGATGCGCCGCTTGAGTTCCAGGGCAAAACCGCTGCCGCGATGGGTGTCACCATAGGTGATCGAACCTATTTCCAGTTTTTTCACGGCCAGTTTCTCGTAAGTGGAGCCAGCAAACAACTTTCTCACCATGATTTTGACTGCGAGATCGATCCCCGGTTGCCCCTGAATCACTAAAAATTCGGTGCCGACATTTCTCAGCGCGATACCAATCATCGGCTCGAGATTATCTTCTTTTTCAAAGTCAATGTTTACGTAATACTGGCCAGGTTCAATCGCCGGCAAATAAAACGTCGCTTCACCTGAACGACCGGTTCTGGTATCGGCGATCTCTGCCCCGCGTGCCGTATTGATGCTCAGCGGCAGTCCGGCAACCGGGAGCAACGCCCCGTCATCACTTTTGAACCATACCCAGGCTTTAAAAACAACATCCTGCGCAGCACCGATCTCGGTCGTCCCGAACCGCCCTGAATCCAATATCAACCGCGAACTTACGGCCCTCGCCCGGCCAGGCAGAAGCGCCTGAAGTTCGCGCGCTTTGGCGATCAGCGCATCTTCTGCACCGGAATCTATCAGCGACTGCAAACGACGGTGTTCAGCGCTAATCGCGGACAACGCCGCCAGCGCCTGCCCATTGGTAATATAATTATCCACTTGCGACAATCCTGTCGCATTGGCAGCGACGACTGCGGCAACTTTTTCACTGCGTGATTTATTCTGGGCCTCCGCCTGCTGCCGTGCCCACTCCCTGACCCGGTCATACTCAGTCAATGGCACGGAGGCCTTGACGTAATATTTGTAGACATTTTTTTCATGAATACCGTTGCGGGAGATATCATACTGTTCGAAATAGAAGTCCGTGGCCTTGATCCGGCTGACAAAGGCATCGGCCCCCATTTTGACCATTTTTTCACCAGATACAGACCCATCAAGCCCCTGACTGAGTTGCCCGGAAATCGACTTGCGGATCGTTTCCTTAACAGACACGTTCACCCCGGTGTAATTGACGAATTGTTCAACCGCATCACGCAACGCATCACTGCGCGCCTCTTTCTCGGAGACAACCCCTTCAGAAGAAACCCCGACGAAAAACTCGTAGTAATCATTTTTTTCGGGAGGAGAGAAAACCCACGCAGGTTTATCTGTCGGCACTGCACGGAGCAGTGTTTTTACCGGCGGATACTGCGTGGCAATCTGCAGTTCTTTTTTTGTGACCGGGTGAGGGGCCGATGCGCAGGACGCGAGTAATACCGAAACGGGCAGCAAACAGCACAGGCTCAATCTGAAAAATAACATCGAAAATCCCCCAACAAAAAAAGTTGAAACGACAACGCAAGCAACAGATCCATTCACAGGCAGGCAGAAAACTGCATCAAGGGTTGATCAACAAGCTGAATTCCGATTTTCGTAAAGGAATGACCCTGGCAAGAAACAAACACTGGCTTATTGCTCACCGACAAAGATGACTTTCTTCGCATCCCCGGTGACTTGTGGCGTCTGATCACGCCCGTAGAGTCGACGCGCTTTGTAGGTCACTTCCTCACTGAGAAATTTTTTCAACTCGGCGACCGTAACGCGACCATCCCCGTTGCCGTACCCGTCTTCATCTGCTGCCCCGGTTACTCCCTCAAGAAAATTCCTGGTCAGCAACCCCATTTCAGCCTCTTTGTCCCATGACGCAACTTCCGAAAGTCCGGCGGCAGTGATCACCGTCGCTCGCGGTACACTGGCCTCCGCCTTGACCACTTTAAGCGAAATCGACGATGCGTTGCTCACCACGGACCCGCTCGCTGAACCGCCGGAGAAACAGGCATCAATGACCATGGTCACATTCCTGGCGGGGAGTTGACCAATATTGGCGTAGAGCGTATCGAGAGGATAGCCGTTCAGTTCAACCTTCATCGGGTCGGCATCGACCGGCAACAGATAGCCGCGACCATCCCTGAGCCCAGGCGCACCATGCCCCGAATAAAAAACGAAAACGTCCGATTCATCAGGGCGCAGCCAATCGTAGAGCTTTCCTTTATAATTTCCCTTGGCCCCGAACGTACTGATCAAATCGGCCTGGGTGGCGTCCTTGAGCAGGATCACATTCCCCTCACGATAACCGAGCGTTTCGGTGACGTAACGGTACATGGCATCGGCGTCGTTAATCGCAAAATCGACATTGGGAACATCCTTGTTTACGGCGGCATAGTTGCGATTGCCAACAATAACCGCGATACCGTAACGATTCTGCTCCGCGGCCTTCGGCAAGTTGATAGTGAATTTTCCGGTGCCGCCGGGGGACGCCTGTGCTGAACGGGCGATCTGCCCCACCGGCACAACCTCCGCCTCAACCTTCCCCGCCAGCTTTGCGGCATAAGCGCGCAACTTGGGGTGGGCATCCTGCTGCCCGGATTTTTGTAACGCCGCGAAATAATCTGCACCGCGATAACCAATCTTGTAGATCGCAACCAGAGCCGCTTTGCGCGTATTGGCATCACGATCATCGGCCATCACCTGGAGCAGGCGCGGCACGGCGCTCTCGGCAGCCGGGCCAATCTTGCTCAAGACACCCACAGCGGATTTGCGCACGGCGGCGTTACGATCTGCCAGCGCTTCGATCATCTTCGGCACGGCGGAGGGAGCCGTCAGTTCATGCTTGTCATGAATACCGTAGGCCTCGTACCACTGCCGCCGTGCCTCACTTTGCGCAGGAAAAGTAATGACCAACAAGCACGCTACAATACACAAAACGGCATTTCTGACCATCATTCGAGCCTCTGTCCCTTGTGCCAACCATTTCATCACGTCCTCCAGTACACTCAACCGCGTCAAACTGAAAAAATCCTGTCAGCGATAAAGATGCATATTTCGTAGGGGAATTCTACAACAAATATAAATCCTCCGCAACATAAAGCCCTGCACCCACAGGGGGGGCCCACAACCCATCCCTCCTTCCTGATACGACGCCGCAAACGATAGCTGATGACAACATCCGGTACTGCGGATCGATTGCCACGCACGCATGAAAGAGATTTACAATTTATCACAAAATATGCGATTATGCGTGTTTTCAAACAATCCTAATGACAGTTAACGGATTTTATCTGATATGTTGCAGTGTAATCACAAAATGACACCGGAATCTGCCGCACTCCCGGTCATGCGCGTCCTTCTCATCAATCCTCCCAACAGTGGCCGCAGCATCCCCGAGGAAGAGTATGGAATCGATGCGATAAAAGCTATTTTTCGCGGCGAACCACTGGGGCTCGAAACCCTTGCCGGTGCTCTTCCCGAGCATGAGGTGCGCATCTTCGACATGAAATCGACGGCAGATCCTGTCGTCGATGAGGTTAACACCTTCGCTCCGGACATTGTCGGCATCACCGGCATGACCTGCGAAGCCAACACCATGCTTAAAATCGCCCGCGAAATTCGCGCAGTCAGCCAGGCCAGGATTGTCGTCGGGGGGATTCACGCCAGCAACGATCCCGAATTTTTTAATCGTGAAGAAATCGATTTTATTGTTATCGGCCTCGGCAAGCGCAGCTTTCGCGATCTGGTCAAGCTGCTGGGAAACGATTCGACCTCCCCCGTTCCTCACGGTATTGCCCGCACCGCACCCGGTCGCACGTTGTCGTTCACCCCGCGCCAGTACGGAAAAGCAGACCTGGATGAAGACTATCCGCCGCGTTACGACCTGGTCGAAAAATACCGTTCCAAATACCTCCTTTCCGCTGTCGGTGCCCAGTTCGGGATGGTTGCCTCCGCTTACGGCTGCCCCTATCGGTGCAATTTCTGTTGTATAGAACCGCTCACCGGGGGACGTTACCTGACCAATGAAATCGCATCCACCGTCAGAGACATAAAACTGCTCCCCGACGTTAATTTTATTCGCCTGGTCGATGCCAATTCGTTCGGCGATCCGGACCATGCAATGGCTCTGTGCGCGGCTCTGCGCGAAAGCGGCATCCGTAAGCAATTCATGGCCGATGCCCGCTCTGACACAATCGTCAAGCACCCGGAGATGATGCGCGCCTGGAAAGAGATTGGATTGCGTTCCGTCATCGTCGGTTTTGAGAATATTAACAATGAGGGGCTGGAGGCCCTGAACAAAAGCAATACCGCACACCACAACACCGAAGCAATTCGTATCCTTCACGAAATCGGCATTTCCATCGTCGGCGATTTTATCGTCTCCCCCGGCTACGATCACACCGACTTTGATTTACTCGAGCAGTACCTTGCCGACAATATAATCGACTTGCCGATTCTGACCGTGTTAACCCCGTTGCCCGGAACGCCGGTTTATTATAAAATGAGGGATCGAATCACCAACCATGATCTCGACTATTACACCCTGACGAACGCTGTCATGCCGACCAGGTTGTCCGAAAAAGAATTTTATCTGCGCTATGCAAACATTCTGCAGCGGACCCTCCACGGTGCCAAACTGTAGTAGTAAAAAGGGAATTTATTCTCATGGATGTCTTTATTTCCGATATCTCGGTATTCTTGCCCAACGCTCCGGTTGAAAACGATACTATCGAGAATATCCTCGGGATGGTGCATGACACACCCTCCCGCACCAAAAATATAATCCTCCGCAACAACCGGATTAAACGGCGCTACTATGCCATCGACCCCGCTACCGGCGCAACAACGCACTCCAATGCACAGCTGGCTGCGGAGGCGATTCGTGCGTTGCATCCATACCCAGGGTTCTCTCCTGATGACATTACCTGTCTGTGCTGCGCAACATCACAAGCAGATCAATTGATGCCGGGACATGCCTCCATGGTTCACGGCGAACTGGCCAGCCGCCCGTGTGAAATCGTCAGCACTGCCGGAGTCTGCGTCTCCGGAATGATGGCGCTCAAATATGCGTTCATGAATGTCGCCCAGGGGTTGCACGCCAGTGCGGTCGCCTGTGCCTCCGAGCTGGCTTCGCCGACCATGCGGGGACGCATGTCAGAATTCCCCGACCCCCCGCATGGTGATCTGGCAAAAAATCCTGAACTGGCGTTCAATGCCGACTTTCTCCGCTGGATGCTTTCCGACGGTGCCGGGGCAGCCTATCTCACCGCTGAACGCCCGCCCGATCGTCTGGCCCTGCGCATTGACTGGATTGAAATCATCTCCTATGCCAGTGAGATGGAAACCTGTATGTATATGGGGGCAAACAAAAACCCCGATGGTTCCCTGACCTTCTGGCGTGATTCCGCTTCTCCACAGGATATTATTCGCGACCGGATGCTTCTTTTGAAGCAGGATGTCAAGCTGCTGAATGAAAAGGTCATTCCGCTGACGGTGGGACGCCCACTCACCAGCCTGATACAAAAGTACGGTATCAGCGGAGAGGACTTTGACTGGTTTTTGCCCCACTTTTCATCGCACTATTTTCGTCAGCCGGTTTACGATCAGATGAAGGCTGTTGGCTGTGAAATTCCTGATCAGCGCTGGTTCACCAATTTGTACGAGAAGGGGAATACCGGTTCAGCCTCGATCTTTGTCATCATGGAGGAACTGCTCCACTCCGGGAGGCTTAAAGCAGGCGAACGGATCCTCTGCTATATTCCGGAAAGCGGGCGTTTCGCAACCTGTTTTGTCCAACTGACAGTGGTTTGACGACAACGATGATGCACTCGCAAAAAAGAACGAGATGGCTTCTGAGCAAAAATTTCGTCCTCCACGGCTTGGTGGTTTTTCAGGGGCGAAGGCCTGCATCAGGCAGGTCGAGATCAGCGCAACGCCGTAAGGCGGACTTTTTGCGACGCCATCAACGATAGCGTCTGAAATTTCAACTTGCAATCGGCCCGAACATTAACTACCATCAATCCTGGTGTTAATATTTCCCCGATATGGATCAAGTCAACGATGTCGATTGCACAAAACAAACCCCTTGACCTTGCCGCGTTGCTCGATCATCGCGATCCGCAATCCATTCTCAACGAAGTCCTGTTGATCTGGAAACAAATTTATCCCACTGAAAATACAGATAAAATTTCCTCGGCGTGGGCATGGACAGTGCGTCTCTACCGGGGTGAAGTTGCAGGATACGCCGCATGTCGCACCGAGTATCATGATCTGCAGCACGCCACGGACACGGCCCTGGCGCTGATGCGCATGATTCACGGTGCAGCCCGTTTCGGCATCGCAGTCCCTGCGGCAATTGCGCAAATCTCGATCGCGGCGGCATTACTGCACGATGCCGGATTCATCCAGAACGCAAAGGACGTGCAGGGAACCGGGGCAAAACACACCAAGGTTCACGTTCAGCGCAGTCAGATGTTTTTTCAGCTTTTCACCACCGCGCATCAACGGTCCCCCGAAGAACTGTCGCTGGGATGTCGTTTGATCGATTGTACCGACCTCGCAATCGAACCGGAAAAGGTCGATTTTCCCGAAGCAGCCAGCGCCCTGACGGCAAGGATGTTGGCCGCCGCCGACCTCTGGGCACAAATGGCCGATCGGGTCTATCTCGAAAAACTTCTTTTTCTCTATTTTGAACTGCGCGAGGGGGGAATCAACGTGTTTCTGGATGAGGAGGATCTACTGACAAAAACTCCGGACTTTTATGCTCTGGTCGAGCAACGGCTGAGAGTCCTTGCTCCGGTCATCGACGGGTTTCTGACGATCCATTTCCGCGAACGCTGGAATATTGAGGGCAACCTCTATCGACAGGGTATTGAGCGTCAACGCACCTACCTGGAGAAAATCATGAAAGTTGCGACGGATTTCCCGTCACGTCATCTGCGCCGTGACGGGATCGTCGATCGCGTCAAGGCACATTTTTCGACCGTGTTGTGAGGGGTGTGACCGGCAGCAACCGGAAACGGTCAAAGGTGCCGCTGGCGAAAAATTTCATAGAGCGCAACAGCCGCGGCCGAAGCCACATTGAGCGATTCAACCCCGCCGGCCATCGGAATTGCCAGCAAATGATCGCAATGCTCGCGAACCAGAGGACGTAATCCCTTCCCTTCACTGCCAACCACCAGCGCCATATCCCCGCGCAGATCAGTGGCATAGAGATCGGCGGCGGCCTCTCCGGCCAGGCCGTAAATCCACACACCAGCCTTTTTCAGTTCATCAAGGGTCCGCGCCAGATTCGTCACCTGACAGATCGGCAGATGATCGATCGCCCCGGAGGCGGTTTTATCCACCACCCCGGTCACCGGACAACCACGATCTCTGGTCACGATCACCCCGTGACAACCGGCACCGTCAGCGTTACGCAACAAGGCACCAAAATTATGCGGATCGGTGATGCCATCGAGGATCAGGAAGAATGCCGGGCGGGCCGAAGCATGCCAGCAATCGAGTAATTCGTCCAGCGCGGCATAATTGAACGGCGTAACTTTAAGAATCGCCCCCTGATGATGGGGGTTCCCGGCGAGGCGCTCCAGCTGAACTTTTTCACAGCTACGCACCGGGACACCGGCGGCGGCCGCAGCTTCTCGCAACGCATCGATTCGCCGGGAGCGGAGGTCGCGCTGCAACAATAGTTCAAGCGGCTTGCGCCGACGGTTCTTCAATCCTTCGTGGACCGGGTTGATCCCGTAAACATATTCACTCATCAGGATGCCCGCAGCCCCTGTGCCATTTCGACGCGAATCTTATCAGCAGCAGCCGCCGGATCAGCAGCAGCGGAAATCGGGCGACCGATCACCAGATAGTCGGCTCCGGCGGCGATTGCTTCAGCCGGAGTCATGACCCGGTTCTGATCGTCAAGGGCAGCACAGGCCGGACGCACACCGGGGGTGACGATGACAAAATCGGGGCCACAGGCGGCACGAATCAGCGCCGCTTCGCGCGGCGAGGCAACAACGCCGTCCATCCCGGCGGACTGCGCCAGCTTCGCCAACCGCACCACCATCTCGTCCACCGGACGGTCGATACCAACCTCGCGCAACGTCTCTTCATTAGAGGAGGTCAGAATCGTCACGGCCAGCAACAGAGGGCGGTCGGCACTGCCGCGCGGATAGTGCGCATCAATTTCAGCAACAGTTGTTTCCATCATCGCCCGCCCGCCGAGCGCATGGACGTTGCACATCCTGACCCCGAGCCGTGCCGCTTCGAGAGCCGCCTTGGCGACCGTGTTGGGGATATCATGATATTTGAGATCGAGAAAAATATCTCCGCCCACCGCACGTGCCATCTTGACCACTTCGGGACCGCAGCGGGTAAAGAGTTGCTTGCCGATTTTAAAAACTCCGACCTTGTCATGCAGCTGTCGCACCCACTTTTCCGCCGCCGCAAAACTATCGACATCGAGGGCAAAAATCAGCCGTTCCCGGACCTTTTCGTTCATTCATTTCTCCCGATCAAATGCTTGACCCGCGCCGTAATATCCTGGACCCGGCGAGTCAGCGCATCCGCCTCGACTCCGGCGAGTTCACGCCGGACCAACAGGCAGTACATAAATACCAGCTCGTTGAAAGCATCGACCAACAGCGTGCGGCGATCCCCTTCCGCCAGTCCGGACAAATGACCGAGCAGCCGGGCGGCATCAAACATCCCGTCACGCGCCGGTTCCAGGTCGCCAAAAACATGCGCATACGGCTGCGGCAGAGCCCGCAAAAACTGGTGAACCTCACGCCCCACATCCACATCGAGATCCAACAACCGCCGCGTCAACAATGCCAGCACACCATTATAGAGTTGCACAACCTCGCCGCATACGCCGCCGACATCAACCGACGGCGCGTCCTCAAGCGTAATGCAATTTTTCTCGATCAACTGATGCAGCATGCGCAGCGCTTCAAATTCGCCCATCCCGGCCCGGCGCAGGATATCGCGCACGGTCACTTTTCCCTCGGCCGCCAAGCGCGCAATCGTCGCCTCACCACCGCCCAGTTCATCGAGTCGATCGAGATCAACGATTGCCTGCATATCAAGGGAGGGAATGCGCCGCCGGAACAATTCAGATTCATCTGTCCGGCGCAACCCTTCCATGATCATATTCTGAGTTGACATCGACAACTTGGTCAACTCGGCACCGGGCAGCACTGCCGCAACAAAACTGAACCCCCCACCCGAGTGAGTAAAAAGATCATAAACGATCTTCTCGACCAGGTACCTGGCGGCCTGCCATAGATCTTTCGATGCGATCAGCCCGGCGGCAACGAGCTCTTTGCCAAGAGTCTGCTCCGAGCGATGCCCCTTACGCATGCGCAGCAGTGTTTCCCGTTCGACCTTCCCCAGTTCACACAGGCAGTCACCGAGATTTTCCGCCAACAATGTACTGCTGGCGGCGACGATTTCCCCCTGTTGCAGGTAAATGGCCTTTTCCCCGCCGGGCAACAGCACCCGCAGCACCCCGGTCTTGCGGAACATGTTCAAAAACGAGAGCATATCGACGGTCGAGACTTCACCGAATCTTCCCGCCAGACAGAGTTCCCTCGCAGAGTCACCCGGAGTCAACAACAGATGGCTAGAGGTCGCCGAGACCAACGCGGCCCCCCCGGTAAAGGCACGACATTCACCCGCAGGAAGGACAATACGCCCCTGATCATCCAGTTTGAAGCTTTTCATCGCTTCAGTTTCAGCGCCAGGCGGCAAGTTCGGCACGGACTCTCGCCACAATCCGATGCGCCGCTTCAGCGAGCGGCAACGCATCCTTGCTGCCATCGGCACGCACCTGCAATTCCAGCGCACCCTCCTTGATACCGCGTCCTCCGACCGTCACCCGCAACGGAATACCGAGCAGGTCGGCGTCCTTGAACTTGCTCCCCGGACGTTCATCGCGGTCGTCGAGCAGGACTTCGATCCCGGCTGAGCGGAGATCGGTGTAGAGCTGCTCCGAGGTTTGACGCACATCATCATCTTTCGGATTGAGCATGGTGATCATCACCTGGAACGGTGCAATTGGCAGCGGCCAGATAATGCCGTTTTCATCGTGGTTCTGCTCGATGGCAGCAGCCACCGAACGGCCGATACCGATCCCGTAACAGCCCATGAAGAGCGTTCGCTCTTTCCCGTCAGCGTCCAGGACCACGGCGTTGAGCGCCCTGGAATACTTGTGGCCGAGCTTGAAAACGTGGCCAACCTCAATGCCGCGCCAACTTTCAAACGTCCCCCCGTCACAGCGCGGACAGCGATCACCCGCCTCGGCCTGACGCAGGTCGGCAAAGGTCTCGACGGCAAAATCACGGCCGCTATTGACCCCGGTGTAGTGGGTATCGACAGCATTGGCACCGACCACAAAATCGGCCATGGCACTCACCGCATGATCGGCAATGACCCGCAGCTTAAGCCCCACCGGGCCGGCAAACCCGACCGGCGCACCGGTCACCTGGGTGACGGTCGCGTCATCGGCCATGAGTACCTCATTACAGCCGAGCATACGGCAGAGCTTGATCTCATTCAGTTCGTGGTCTCCGCGCAGGAGCACTGCCAGCGTTTCATCGCTATCGGTCTTGACAATCAACGTCTTGACCAGTTGCGATTGATCTAGCTTGAGGAACGATGCAACTTCGGCAATCGACCGCTGAGCCGGGGTCGAAACTTCGGTCAGCGGGTGCGTTGCCGGCGGGGTCGCTCCTGCGGTGAACAGAATCTCGGCCTTCTCGACGTTGGCCGCATATTCACAGCTGTCACACGAAACGATGGCGTCTTCCCCGGACTCCGCCAGAACCATGAATTCGTGCGATGCGCTGCCGCCGATATTGCCGGTATCGGCCTCGACGGCGCGGAACTTCAGCCCGCAACGCTCAAAAATCCGTCGGTAAGCCTGGTACATTTTATCATAGGCAATATCCGCTCCGGCTTCATCAACATCAAACGAATAGGCGTCTTTCATGATAAATTCACGCCCGCGCATCAGACCGAAACGGGGGCGAATCTCGTCGCGAAATTTGGTCTGAATCTGATAGAGGTTGAGCGGCACCTGGCGGTACGATTTAACCTCGCGACGGACGATATCGGTAATCACTTCCTCGTGAGTCGGTCCGAGGCAGAATTCCGTATCTTTACGATCCTTCAGCCGCAGCAGCTCCTTGCCGTACTGCTCCCAGCGCCCCGATTCGGACCACAGGTCCGCAGGGGTCACCATCGGCATCAGCAGCTCGATCGCTCCGGCACGATCCATCTCTTCACGCACAATCTGCTCAACCTTGCGCACCGCCCGCAGACCGAAGGGCAGATAACTGTAAATCCCGGCCGCCACCTTGCGGATCATTCCGGTGCGCAGCATCAGCTGATGGCTGATCACTTCGGCATCGGCCGGAGTCTCTTTGAGGGTGTTAAGCAAGTACTCGGTATAGCGCATAGTCGGACCTCGTCTCATGAATTAATTTAGCGGCATAAACTAGCGTATTTCCGCAGCAAATGCAAGGAGATCAGCGGCGCGCAATGGATCTAACCGCCGGAAACCGGTCGCCTCGCGATGGCTCCCGGCGGTTTTTTGAGCTGTGCAGGGGACAGCGACCGGTCACGGCCTCAGTCATAAATGTTGCACTCGCAAAAAAGAATTAAGTGGCTAAGCAAAAATTTCGTTCTACAAGGCTTGGTGGTTTTTCAGGGGCGAAGGCCTACATCAGGTAGGTCGAGGTCCTGAAAAACCAGTGTAACGCCGTAGGGCGGACTTTTTGCGACGCCATCATAAATGATCAGAGGAAAAAAGCTTGATATATTGCAGCCGCTCATGACCGGCGGGTTCAGCGCTGCGTTGCTGGCTGAGCCGACCGCGAAACTCATCGAGGGTGGCGAAATCGTGCGCGGCCATCCAGTCCTCCAGCTCGGCAAGCATGGCGGTGATCCGACCGAGACCGTGCTGATAGAGTGCCGAGCAAACCTGCACCACGGTCGCCCCGGCAAGGAGCTGCTTGGCGATGTCGGCACCGCTGTGGATGCCGGTGGTGGCGGCCAGGTCCCCCTCGATCCGCCCCGCCAGAAGGGAGATCAGGCGCAGGGCGGTATGGATTTCCGCCGACGAGCTGTAAGGGTTCCCGGCCACCAGCCGCAACCGGTCAAGATCGATATCCAGCTGATAGAAGCGATTAAACAGCACCAGCGCATCGGCCCCCGACCAGACAATCTTGGCCCTGGTCTCCCCCGGCCCGCACCAACCGACCATGAACGGCGGTGCCTCGGCCCGGTCGCGAGTCAGCTGTTCGGCGAAATGAACAAAGTTGGAGAAGAAGGGGCCGACCTTCATCGCCACCGGAATGCCGACCTGCTTCTTGACGTCATGCAGGATACGATAGAAGATCTCCTCGACGGCCGCCCCCTCCTGCCGCGCATCGGTCGGCATCAGCGCCACGTTCAGCTCCAGCGCGTCGGCGCCGGCGTCCTCCAGTTGACAGGCATAATCGGACCAGCGCCGGGAGGATACGCAGTTGAGGCTGGGAATAATCGGTACATCGACCGATGCTTTGGCCTCTTTGACCAATTTCAGATAATCGTGCGGACCGAGGGCCATCCCGTACTGCTCGATATATTCCGCCGCCTCGCCGTAGGGGTCAAGCTCGGCCGACGGGCTCAGCGCCTGGGCCGCCGCGGCGATCTGTTCCTCAAAGAGCGATTTCAGCACAATCGCTCCGGCGCCCGCGGCCGCACACTGACGAACGCAGCTCAGTGAACCACTCAGACCGCAGCTGGCGACAATCAACGGATTTTTCAGTTTCAGTCCCATGTAAGTAGTAGTGAGATCCGCCATAGAGACACCTCCCGTGTGACAATAAACAAGCGCGTTAATACATTACCAGGTTTATCTCATTTTTACTGCGTTACTGCATGAATGTATACTATTTTCTTATTTACCATTAAAATGTCCCACCACAAGAATTCTGCGCACTTGGGCTTATCAGGTTTGGAAATACGCACGTGACAACAGAACAGCGCTTACGAACATTTTTATATACGCTGTTGGCGTTACTCGCCTTCGCAGCAAATTCACTCCTCTGTCGTATGGCTCTGACCACAGAATCGCACACCCCTGCGACAATCGATGCGGCAAGCTTCACCAGTGTCCGGCTGATCTGCGGCGCATTGACCCTGTTACTGCTGGTGATCCTGCGCGAACGACGACTGCCGACCGGTGGTGGCTGGGGTTCAGCAGCACTGCTCTTTCTCTACGCCAGCACTTTTTCCTTCGCATACCTCAAACTGCCAACCGGAACCGGTGCATTGCTGCTCTTCGGGGCGGTTCAGCTGACGATGCTGTGCGCGGCCCTTCGGAGTGGTGAACGCCCGCGCCGTGCCGAATGGTCTGGTCTGTTCCTCTGCGCGGGCGGCCTGGTCTGGTTGGTGCTGCCGGGGATCAGTACCCCGCCACTCGGCAGCACGGTGCTGATGCTCATCGCCGGGATCGCCTGGGGCATCTATTCCCTCCGTGGACGCGTGGCAACACAACCGCTGCACGAGACCACCGGCAACTTTTTACGTTCGATTCCGCTAACACTGCTGTTCAGTCTGCTGTTCTTTTCGCAGGGGCACCTATCAGCAACCGGACTGCTGCTGGCCGCCCTCTCCGGGGCACTTGCCTCGGGGGTCGGGTATGCCGTCTGGTACGTCGCCCTGAGCGGGCTCACTGCCGCCCGTGCGGCACTGGTACAATTGGCGGTACCGGTGCTGGCCGCGTGTGGAGGCGTTCTGGTTCTGGCGGAGGACGTGACGCCGCGGCTGGTGGTGGCCTCGGCATTGATTCTGGGCGGAATCGGGTTGGCCGTGCAGAGGAAAAAACAGTGAGTTGCTACACGCTCGCTCCTGCTACGGTCGCTGGCAGGAACAGGTGCACGGTCGTCCCTTTAGCCGGGGTACTGTCGATCCATATCCTGCCGCCGTGTGCCGCGATGATATGCCTGGCGATAGTCATGCCAAGACCGGTGCCGCTCACGGCAGTGGCGGAACTGTCGGCCCGGTAGAATTTGTCAAAGACCCGGGATGTCTGCTCCGGCGTCATGCCGATTCCCTGATCTTCGATACGCAGATGAAAACCGGTGTTTTCCATGCAGCCGCAAACCGCTATGGTGCCGCCATCGGGGGAATATTTGATCGCATTACTAAGGATATTTTCCAGGACCTGCTCGATCTTCGTACGATCAATCGGTAAAATTACCGGCGCAGACAGGATATCGACCGTGATGTGATGCGCGCTCGTCATGTGCTGAACATGATAGAGCAGCTGACGAATAATTTCATTAATGTCCTGCGCAGCACAGTTGATCGGAATATCTTTCCCTGCCTCAATGCGGCTGACATCAAGCAGGTCGTCGACAATTTTTGCTAACGCCCAGGCCTTCTGGTGAATGTAGTTCAACGATTCGCGGCGTTCCTGAAGGCTTGCCGATGAATCGGCCAACAGCAGATCAGTGTAGCCGATAATCGCCGTGAGAGGGGTGTTGAGCTCGTGGGCCGCCGTCGAGAGCAGTTCTCTCTTCAAGCGTTCTAATTCACGCTCCCCGGTGACATCATGAATGGTCAGCAGCATGCCGACCGGACCACCCTTCCTGGTTTTTACAACCGATGTGCGTCCCTGCATCAAACGCGGTTGCCCTGGCTTTTCTCCGGGCCATTCAAAATGAAACAACACCCCGCTGTCGCGTTCGGCCAGTGCGGTCTCAATCGTTGCACAGATATCCTGGTCCGCGATCAGGCGCGAAAGGGGACGGGACTTGACCGTCTTCAGCTTTGCCCCGAACATTTGTTCCGCCGCCCGGCTGAGCAGGAATATATGGTCATGAATGTCGGTAACAATCAGAACGTCGTGGACTGAATTGAGGATACAGTCGATGCGGGAGCGGATCCCTTCGGCCACCAATCGCCCACCAGGAACCGCCAGTAAAACCATGATCAGTGCGACCACGGTAACCCAGATGGCCATTCGGTTTAGAACATTTGCGGCACGCTGATGCACATGATCAAAGTCGCTCTCGTTATAGGCGGCACCGATCACCCAGTCCCATGGAGCAAAATAGCTGATCGCCACCGATTTATATTGGGCGTGTGCTTCTCCCGGATTCTTCCACGGATAACGATCAAAAGTGACCGGGACGGCCCCCCGGTCGTCCGGGACCGGCAGGGCCAGGGCCTTGTCGATCATCCGTCGAACAAAGGGTTCCCCCTGGGAATCAACGATATCGAGCAGGAGCTCATTGTCCCGCGCGCCATCTTTTGAGATGATGTAGCGTCCGGCCTGATCCTCATTCCCCCCCACCACCCAGACGTAGCCGGTCGCACCGACCACGATATCCATGATTCCTTGGCGCAGACTCTGCAGATTCTCCTGCTTGACTCCAACATAAAGGGCGCCGACCACACGTTTCTGTGCTGCATCCCAGATCGGTTGATAGGCCGTGATGTACCAGGCATTAACAACATAGGCGCGTCCCCGGAAAGTTTCGCCGCGCAGTAACGCGGTAATGACCGGATTCGGTTTACCATCAGGGTTGATGGCCGGGATATAAGTGCCGATCGCCCGTGAGCCATCAAGTGTCTCGACATTTGTTGCCACCCGCAACAGGTCACCGGCGTCATTCATCCGCTGAAAAATGGTCGCGGTCCCACCGACCAGCTGCTTGGTCGCATCGGCGATCGGCGTCGGGCGGGAGATGTCGCGATTCATCCCGACCCAGCTATCACCGATCAGCATCTGCGGCAGAGTGACGCGTTGCGTACTCCGGGTAAACTGGTTGGTTGCCTCCCAGTCGACCGTTTCTGCACCGAACGTCACCGCGCCACTACGGGTCAGGATATCAGATGCAACGCGCAGACTGGCATCGACCGTCTGTTGCACCGATTCCTGGGCCGAACGGCACATCAGATAGACGCTCTGGGCGATCTTTTGCGCCTCACTGCGCGCCTGCAGATCAATCTCGGTAGAAAAATAATCGTTCAGCAGGGATTTCTGATAAAGACTGATACCAAGCACAACGAACGCCGTCAGTATGATCGGCAAAACTGCAATCAGAGTGATTTTGATGCGTATTTTCATAAATTTCCGCAGTTTTTTCGAGGGCGATATCGGATAAATGTATCATTATTAAATTTTACAAACAAGGTTTTAAAATGATTTTAGAACGGTCCCCACCAACCCTATCTGCGGGCGTCAAAAATGGCCTGAGCTCGGCATCAAAGCGCCCCGAACTGCCGCACATATTCATATATGGCCACCGAGGCGGCGACACTTACGTTCAAACTTTCAACGTTACCAAACTGAGGAATCGACACCGCGCGCACAGCGGGGTAATCCGCTGCATCGAAACTGAACCCGAACTCCTCGTGGCCAAACACAAATGCCGTCTTGCGCGGCAGCGCGATTTTTATAATCGATTCCCTGGCTTTTGCGTCAAGGAGAAAGAAGACATATCCCTGTGCTGTCAAATCGGCATAACAGTCCTCAAACGCCTCATGAAACCGGGTCGGGACCTTGCGAAAAGAACCTTTTGCGGGAGCGGGGTCGAAGGGGCCAATATTGATCAGATGCACGGCATGAAGTCCAAACGCCTCGGCACTGCGAAAGATCTTCGCCACATTATAACCCGGTTTGAGCGTGTCGAGCACCACCACGCATTCGTGCGGACCCGGCTGGGCCAGCAGGTTACGGTTGCGTTCTTTCTGATAGGCGGTGACGATCTGTTTATATCCGCGACGCATCGACCCTCCTGAGGTTGATTTGTTGAAGCGGCAGTATACTGAGCGGGGGATAAAAACCACAAGTCCTTTCACCACGAGAGCACAAAGGACACGGAGAAAGAGCAAAAGCATAAACGCAGACCCTTCGCGGCTGAAAGCCGCTCCCACAGGGACTGGGCTGCGATAATGGTATTGTTGCAGGAGCGACATCCCTGTCGCGAATGGGTCGTGCCTGAAGGCAAACTGCTAGAGGAAATTCCCATGGGAATAACCTGGCCCCCTGATGGTGGCCTATCGCTGGAGCGAAGTGCATAAGCAAATAAGTGGATGTCCCCTGGAGTGCCCAAAATGTCAAAATATCGGCTACGTCCCCTTGGTCTCGAGATTGTAGCAGGCGACATGTCGTTGAACTTCGCGTTGCCCTTCCTGGCGAACTGTTAAGAAATCCTGAATAGTTGCTTCCGGCCGCAATTCACCTTCAGCGTAGATGTTTTTGATGTGCATGTTGATGTTGGGGACTGACGTCTGAAAGAGCTCGGCCAGTTGTTTCTGGTTTAGCCAGACTGTTTCGTTCTGCATCCGGGTTTCGATGCGGATGCGGCCATCGGCAGTGGTGTAGAGGAGAAATTCGCCGGTGGTGGGGGTGGGCGGGACATTGGCGATTTTTTTGCTGGTCATAACGCCCCCCCCTTCGACAAGCGCAATCTCTTCCGCTGTCAGCCCGTAAAGTTCGTAGACCAGCTTGTCGATCTGTTTGTCGGTAGCGGCAATCTCGCGCTGGAGCATGGTCTTGTCCTGCTCGGTCTTGGCGGCGGCGAGACGTTGGTGCAGGGTGAGCATCTGGGTGGCAAGGGCCGGGATCGGGGAATCGGGGTTGGGGGCTGGAATCGGGAGTTGTGAAAGAAATTGCCGATTCGCTGAGAGCCACCCGCCTCGGAACGGAGTTCTTTCACCACGGAGAGCACGGAGGACACGGAGAAAGAGCAAAAGCATAACGACTTCTTCGTGATCTTCGTGTCCTGGGGTGAAAGAAAAAAGAGCTCGCCAGCGCGTTTGGATGGAAATCTTACCTCTCTACCCGTGACCCGCATTGATTGCCTGTTCCCTTCCCTCAGCTCCTGTGATATCTTGAATGCAGTGAATACCGATATTCAACAGGAGAATGCTATGGCTACATCCATTCGTCTGGACCCGGAAGTTGAAAAAAGACTGGACTTTCTTGCAGGGCAAACCGGTCGCACCAAGGCCTTCTACCTTCGCGAACTGATCACCCGGGGGATGGAGGATCTGGAAGATTACTACCTGGCTGCCGATGTCCTGGAAAGAGTTCGCAAGGGCGAGGAAGAGATCCTTTCGTCTGCCGAGGTGAGGAAGTCTCTTGAGCTGGACAATTGAGTACACCCGAACAGCGGAGACCCAGCTTCGCAAACTGGACAAGCAGGTCGCCAGGCGCATCCTTGATTATCTGGATGACAATATAGCGTCACTTGAGAATCCCCGTACCCGTGGAAAAGCCTTGTCTGGCCCTCTCGGAGAGCTGTGGCGGTACAGGATCGGGGATTATCGGGTTATTTGCGAAATTCAGGACAATGCCATGCGGATTCTGGTGGTTGAGGCAGGCCACCGGAAACAAATCTATAAGTAGCTGATGCGAATAAAATCTATGGTGTCAGGATTGCAACTTGGGAAGAATCTAAAATCTATGGTGTCAGAATCTATGGTGTCAGGATTGCAACTTGGGAAGTGCTCACTATTCGTGCGGGGTCGAACCAAATCAAGTATTTGAGGAGATAAGTAAACTCGCGGTGAGAAGAGATTTTTATGCAACGCGTTCCCCACTTTTCAAAATCTCGTCTGCAAATGGATGACTCTCGTTAAATTCGGTAATCCTGTAAGGATGCGGCTCGATATCGGCATCAATTGTCCGGGCCAGTTTGGTCAGCATAAATCGGAAATCAAAGGCATCGCCGACAAACTTGTCAGTAACAATGGCCAGATCGATATCACTCCACTCGTCGGCACGACCGGTGGCGTAAGAGCCAAAAAGATACGCTTGATGAACCGGAATGTTCCGGTCGCGCAACAGCGCCAGGTATTCCCTGATTTCTCTGTAAATCAGCTGTTTGTCTTTTTCAGCAGCCATGATCGCAGTTCCTCTATAGTGACGATGCTCTTTGCGGCAAAGCTTTTTGTACATTTTCGGTGGAAATCCCGTTTATATTCTTCATAACGGGCCTCGATGTTAAACAGGTTTACATACTGAAGGGCATCCTTCTGATCTTCGGTCATCTCCAGTCCACAGCGATCAGCTAATTTGTAAAGGTCATGAATCCGGGGGACGGTGGAATCGACCCTCTGGATATAGCAAGCTTTCAGCAACTTTTCGATGCAAAGATGTCCCACGAACAAAGACCAGACATATTCGCCACTGCTAAACATATTCTGCATGGAGCGGTAATTGTCTTCGGCTGATTCCTGCCAGTGAGTTACAAGTTGGTCTCGTGTCATGGGGGCCTCGGCTGTAGCCATTGTAGCTTAACATGCCTTTATTGCAAGCGAAATTCTCTCAGAGGTCTACCCTTGAAAACCGGCTATACCCCTTCGACAATCGCAATCTCTTCCGCCGTCAGCCCGTAAGGGAAAGACGGGGGGGGAAAACGCGGGTAAGACGGGTAAGACGGACGGGTAAGACGGGACGTTGTTTACTTGTTGATTCAACTCTCAAGAATAGTCTCAATCCTCCCAGTATCCTGCTGCACCAGAACACTTCCCCGCTTGACAGCACGACAAACCGCCGCGCGTTGCAGCC
>JAHYIW010000018.1 GCA_019429445.1 Desulfuromonadaceae bacterium | reverse complement strand
CTGCTGCACAACCGTCCGCCGGAAATCGTTTCACTGCCGACCGGGATGGTTGATGGTCGCTTCGTCTATCAGGTCGAAGCCACTGATCCCGAGGGTGATCCCCTCACCTTTGCTCTTGAAGGCGCTCCACAGGGGATGGAGATCGACCCTCAGCGCGGGCTGATCGACTGGCAGGTGCCGCCAACTTTAAGTGGCAATTACGCGATAAAAATACTGGTCAGCGATGGCGACGCCAAAGCGTATCAGACGTTCGGTTTGACTTTCAGTCAGCAACAGCAGTAAGACCTGCAAATACTGATTGTTCATGCAGACAAATATGCTACAGTAACCTCATGAATCCTGAAGAAAAGCATATCCTTGAAACCTTCAAAAGCATGCTGCAAAAAAGGGTGCAGCTAGACACCTTTGCCTTGTTCGGTTCACGCGCCAGGGGGGATGCCGTGTGTTATTCTGACATGGATGTTTTGGTGGTGGTCGACCAACTGGATCCGCCTACAGCAGACTATATAAGCGATTGTGCATGGGAGTCTGGATTCGAAAGCGGTATCGTCATTATTCCGGTCTCTTATTCGAAATCAGAATGGGAAGGCATTGAAAGCGAATCCCTGCTTGCTGCCAACATCAGAGCCGAAGGGGTTTTCTTGTGACACAGATATTCTTATCCGCAATCATCAGCCAGCCGCGCCACGACTTCGGCCAGTGTCACCCCCCGCACCAACACGCGCTTGTGCCGTGATTTTTCCCCCGCCACCACCTCTACGTTGCTTTTGGCAACCCTCATCCGTTTGGCGATGAATTCACGGCAGAGCTTGTTGGCCGCACCGTCGACCGGCGGTGAGGTCAGGTGCACCTTGATCTCACCGCCGTACACACCGATGATTTCGTTTTTGCTGGCGCGCGGCTGCACGTGCAGGGCGATAATCACACCATTAGCGCTGACGGTCAGGAAATCCATGGCAAAGGCAATCAGTATCCGGTGAGGGTGCGCATGATCATGGTGAGCAGGGTCATGATCAGTTGTCGGCTGATTTCGAGAGCAATCAGCAGCGCGATCGGGGTAAAATCCATGCCGCCGAAATTGAGCGGCAGCATCCGCCGCAAGCGGTCGAGCAGGGGATCGGTGGCATTGTGCAAAAAACGCACGATCGGATTGCAGGGGTCGGGATTGACCCAGGAGACCAGCGCCCGGGCAATGACCACGTAGATATAAAGTTGTATCACCAGGTTGGCGATTGCCGCCACCGCGCGTAACAAAACCAGCAGAAGTTCCATGGTTGACCTTTCGGGAAAGAAAGTACTGATGCAAGTTTCTGTTTATACCGCATCGCCGGAAAAGGTGTCAAATTTTTACGCAGGTCAATGGCGATGAAACTTGATCTTTATGCAGAAAACCGTTAGATTGGCGCTGTTTTTCAATCAACGCCAATCTATCTGCAAACAAGCGATGTTACCGACAAAGGAAACACAGCATGACCGACACCAGTAATATCCATGTCAGGGAACTCACCCCGATTATCTCCCCGGAAAGCCTGAAACAGGTCTTTCCCTTAGCGGAAGGTGCCGCCCAGTTTGTTCTCCAGGCACGCAAGCAGATTCGCGACATCATTTTTCGCCGCGACCGGCGCTTGATGGTGGTCGTCGGACCGTGCTCCATTCATGATCCGCATGCCGCGCTTGACTATGCCCGGCGCCTCAGCGCCCTGAGCGCTGAGCTGCACGATCAACTGCTGCTGGTGATGCGCGTCTATTTCGAAAAACCACGCACCACGATCGGCTGGAAAGGGTTGATTAACGATCCTGATATCGACGGCACTCACGCCATTTCCAAGGGACTCGGCATCGCCCGTGGCCTGCAATGCAGCATCACCGAGCTGGGGCTGCCGGTGGCCACCGAGATGCTCGATCCGATTACCCCCCAGTATATGTCCGATTTTATCAGCTGGGGCGCGATCGGTGCCCGCACAACCGAATCGCAACCACACCGTGAGATCGCCAGCGCCCTCTCCTTCCCGGTCGGCTTTAAAAACGGCACCGACGGTGGCTTGCAGGTTGCTATCGATGCGATGGGCGCGGCGTGCAACAAGCACAGCTTTCTCGGCATCAACGGCGACGGGCGCACCGCCATTGTCCATACGGCGGGGAACAAAGATGTTCACATTGTGCTGCGCGGCGGTAACGGCAAGCCGAATTATTCAGCGCAGGATATCGCCAGAACCGAGGCACTGCTCGCCAAGGCAAAGATTTCCAGTGACATCATGGTCGATTGCAGTCACGCCAATTCATTCAAGGATCACGCCCGACAGGAAGACGTTGTGCGTGATGTGATGGCGCAGATCGCGGCGGGGAATCAATCGATCTGCGCGTTGATGATCGAAAGCTTTCTTGAGGAGGGCAACCAGCCGACACCACAAACGCTGGCCGATTTTGAAAATCTCAAATACGGCGTTTCGATTACCGACAAATGTATCGACTGGGCGACCACCGAACGTCTGCTGCGTTTTGCCCATCAGCAACTTAAAGCCATGGGTGGACGAAAAATTGACTGAAACACCATCATCCCCTTCCTGTTGACCGCCTTCAGCGCCGCCGGGAGCGGTGTACGAAGATGCGAAACAGCGCGCCGCTGAAACCTCCCCCGAGACAGGCTGCACCCCGTCGGCACTCCCGCCGCGTGATGTGCCGGGCTATACCCTGTGTCACTACGTCTGTGGCTGGCTCGACAGCGCGCGGGGCGATATCCCGCAAATTGCAACCCGGCTGACCCGGACGGACACCCTCGGTCACTGGCGGATGCGCTGGAACCTCGGGCGTGATCGCTACCGGGTGGTCGCCGGGCTGTATGCTATCGGTACTCCCGACAACCGTGCGCCGGTACTCCTGTGCGCCAACTACAAACTCAGTTTTGACCTGTTGCGCCGCGCGCTCGACGGCCTCGACGCGTGGCTGCTGGTCCTCGATACCAAAGGGATCAACGTCTGGTGCGCGGCAGGGAAAGGAACGTTCGGCACTGCCGAAATCGTGCGCCGGGTCACGCTGAGCGGACTCGACGAAATCGTCAGTCACCGCACGCTGATCGCGCCGCAACTCGGTGCGCCCGGCATTGCCGCCCACCTGGTCAAAAAAGAGTGCGGTTTCAGGATCGTCTACGGACCGGTCCGGGCGGCAGATATCAAAGCGTTCCTGTCCGCCGGGCAGCAGGCCACCCCCGCGATGCGCCGCGTCACCTTCAGCCTCTGGGAACGGGCGATTCTGACCCCGGTGGAATTGACAATTTTCGGGCGCAAGCTGTTGTGGATCGCCCTGCTGCTGCTCCTGCTCGGCGGCATCGGCGAGGGGTTTTTCTCCTTCGGCAATCTCTGGCAGCGCGGCGGCGGCGCGATCCTGACCGGTCTCGGCGGACTCGTTGCCGGTGCGGTCATCACCCCGCTCCTGCTCCCCTGGTTACCGGGGCGGGCGTTTGCGACCAAGGGTGCAATGACGGGGGGAGCGGTGGCGGTTGGTGCCCTGCTGGTCTACGGTCCGACCCTCGGCGTCCTTAACGGCATTGCTTTTCTGTTAAGCATCACGGCGGTCGCCTCCTATTGCGGCATGAATTTCACCGGTTCATCGACCTACACCTCACCCTCCGGAGTGGAGAAGGAAATGCGCCGCGCGCTGCCACTGCAAATGGGCACCCTGCTGCTGGCAGCGGCGTTCTGGTTTGCGGCGGCGTTTTAGGTCCCAGCAACAGCTGATGCTAACCCCCCTCAGTCCCCCCTTACCTAAGAGGGGAGGCCCTGATGTCTCCCCGTGGATAAGGGGAGCTTTAGAAGGGTTAGTCGCGAGAAAACAAGAGCTAACGGGTACGAGGAGCTTCGACATGGCGGAACTCAAATATCTTGACGATGTTTCAACCCTGCAACTCGACACTGGTGGCTGTATCGGTTGCGGCATGTGCGTGGCAGTCTGCCCGCACGCCGTCTTTACGCTCGCCGAGGGCAAAGCCGCGATCAACGACCATAACCGCTGCATGGAATGCGGCGCCTGCGCCAATAACTGCCCGGTCGGGGTCATTACGGTCAAGGCCGGAGTCGGCTGCGCCAGCGCGATCATCTACGGCTGGCTGACAGGGAAAGAACCGCGCTGCGATTGCGGCGACAGTGACGGCGGTTGTTGCTGAGCAGGATCGAGGAGGATGTTCAGCCCCTTGAGTGGGGTTGAAGGGAGCAGCAAATCGCCGAATGTCAAAATATCAGCTGCGTTTTTTGTCACTCGGAGCTCAGGTGACGGTTCGGATCCTGGCGTCCATGCAGCACGCGAACAATCTCGATCCGCTGTGACTGTGCCAGATAAAACACAACATGACTCGCAACGGCGAAACTTCGCATCCCAGGCAGAAGCTCGGGGCGTTCACCGCCCATTCGGGGTTGTTCACACAGTGCCCACAAGCATTCTTTTATCTGCGCAAGATACTCTCCGGAACGGTTCTGCCCCCAGTTGCGCAGGCCGAAGTGATAGATATCTCTCAGGTCATCTCGGGCAGCCGGTGAGATGATGATTTGATTATCATTCATACCTCCGGGCTCGTGAGGATTTCATCAAACAGGCGGTCAAGCCCGTCTTTTGAGGTCATCCTGATCCCCTGTCCCTGCGCGAGTTGATCCACACCAATCTGGAGTTGCACACGCAGGCGGGCGAGGCGGATTTCGCGAATCCATTCCTCATTGGTTTCCATAAAGCGCAAAGCTTCCCGGATGACCTCACTTGCGTTGTTGTAGAGGCCACTTTCCACCTTGGCCTTGATACGTGTTTCCAACTCCGGGGTCAATGAGATATGCATCGATTTCTCCTTGCTGAAAATTCCAGGATCAAATAAACATTACAATGATTGACAATCATTGTCAAAGTTCATCAGGTGGGGGGGATGCGGTGCTCACCATCCCATCCCTGTCACGCAATAAATACTTCCCGATTGTGCCATTCCAGAAACTCACGATCCGGTCTGAATTTTTCAGCGGTGTGGATGCTGGCCCCATGTAACGCAACCAGCGTGTTTGCCGCAAACAGGTCTTTTTTGAGTTTTTTCATCTCCGACGAAACAGCGACAGTTAAGTCCGGTCTGATCGTCAGCAACCCTCGGTCGAATGCTTTGTCATGCAGGACAGAAAGGCAGAGGCCATCACGATTTCATCGACGCCGGCATAAAGACTGACGAATGATCAATCTGATTTGCATCATCCGAAACATCAACCCGCTGAGGCGGAGATTGGCATTCGGAACCTTGGCGGAGTAGTGGCAAGTTTTTCAAGACTTACCGGTTGAAAGGTTCATGGCCTACCGGGTGCAGCCAGATAGTGCTGTTGAGTGATATAGGATGCAACGTTTATGAGCATTGCACTCAGATAGGCGACAATTTTATCTTTAATCCCCCTTAGTTCCGCTACGGTGTAGTCCCTGCCGACTTCCGCAAAGGATTTACTGCCATGGGCAAGATCATTACGGCTGGACTTTACAGTGAGTAAAGACTCGCCATCAGCGGATGGATGGACAAATCCATACTCATTGGCGACCTCTTTAATTTTTCTTGCATCCACGTTACCGGAGAAAATTTTATTCTTTCTGAACGTCTTCGTGACGATATCAGAGGAGAGGCGATTGAGTTCAGGGAGAATGTCATTAACATTGTGTTGTTTCAGATTACTCAGAACAACACGCCGTATTTCCTGCCGACAAGAATCGAAGGAGATGACATGGTTTGAAAGCTCATCAAAAATGGCTTCAATGGCATTACTGACAGTAGATTCCATCAGGTTATACAGTAGGAGGAATGCCGTGGCCTTGAAGGTGCGAACAAGATCTTCCTGTTCCAGCGACTGGTAGGCAGGTTCAAGGCTTTCTCCCTTCTTAATTAGCAAAGTACCACCATGGTCAACGTCAATTACAAAATTGAAATAGGCCTCAATTTCGCAAACTCGATCATTAAAATCCTGCTGTACCCTGATCATGACGGTGTTCCAAGTATTTTATCCCGGACATACTCAATTCGGCGAATAACTTTAGGCCGTGAATTGCTTGCATCGGATCTCATCAGGCTTTTGAATTCCTCTGATTCCAGCCAATCTGTAGAATCTGGGACAATATTCGGATTAATTCGTAACGCCAGAGCCGTGCCAACGGAGATGGCTTCAAAGCGTATACGAGGTGTTCTTACGTGGCCCTTCCCTTTACTGAAGCCATTAGGGAAATACTTTTCAACAAAGGTTAACATCATGTCCCATTCAGCTTGGGCCGAATTTTGCGCACTTTCGTCAAACATCGGTATCGTACTTTTGAGATAGTCATCAAGAAAATCAACTACACTACGGTCGAACTTTTGGTACCCATGTAAATATGCAAAAAACCTGAGTACAAACTCTTGCGGTTCCCGTCTTTTGATTGCTTTCTCACTTAATGGCGCAAGTTGGGTAAACAGCTTTTGTTCAGAGCAGGAGCGCAGAAACTGAAGTAATGGGCCATCATTCGCACCCCAGCGTTGATCCATGTCTGTGAGTTTTACACTGCCAGTATTAATTCTGCTGAAAATATCACGGCGAACGTCTTCATCGGTCCCTTCGCGTAATTCGATCATCCGCATAGTATGGCGACCAAAGCGCCGCTGACGAATTAACGGGAGATCCGCAAACTTGAAGCCGTTGAGCATGGTGAGTTGTTTGAGCCCGGAAAGTTCTAATTCATCGTTCATAAACCGGGCGAGAGTCCTTACTCGCTGAGACCCATCCACTATTTCGGCACGACCCTCCTGCCCTTCAACGTCAGCCAAAAATAGCAACGGGATAGGAAGACCCATGAGAACCGACTCGATGAAACGAGACTGGTGCTCATCTGACCAAGTCAGATCGCGTTGATAGTCTGGGATAAAGAAATCATTGTCATCTTCTTCCAGTCGCTTTAAATACTTTTCAACGATGACTTCTACAGGATATTCACGGGTATCGTAATCGATGATCTTATGGTGTTCGCAAATTTGAGCCTCGGCGGCATCACGATCGGCTGCTGATTTTGCAAAGGAAAAATCCTCAGGCATATTGTTTCCTCCGGGTAGAATGTTTAAGGTGCTGCTTGATTGAGTGGCCAATAGCTTCACCTAGTCGAACAGGAACAGCATTTCCTATCATTCTTCCCAAAGTGGCAAAAGAAACTTGCCCCCCTTTGGGCATAAATTCATAATTTTCCGGAAATGACTGTAAAATAGCGCCTTCGCGTAGCGTTATTGCGCGATCTTGTTCCGGATGGCCGAAACGCCCATTCCCATAACCAAAAAACTGGGTAGTTATGGTGGGGGCCGGTTGATCCCATACCATCCGTCCATAGACACTAGGATAAGTTTGCCCGGACATATCACTATGGCACTTTGCGACCAAATCTGAAGGCCAATCACGCCAACTTCCACCGGGGCGCGAAACCAAGATCCGTTTCAGGTTTAAGGGAGAGAGGCGGCAGGCACGGTGCATGACATCATCAGGATGCTTATCACCTGCCTGGAGAGAGGGTAGATTAGCTATTGCCTCGCGAACTGTACGTGGAGTCGTCAATTTCTGCGGTTTGAGTAAACTGATGGGTCCAAGCAACGACGCCAACAGCACAAGGCGCTTGCGCTGTTGAGGAACTCCAAAATCAGGACAAAAAGCTTCCTGATGGCTGACATGATAGCCAGCTTTTTCCAGAGTGGAGATGAACGCGAGGAATACACTGTGCCGACGAATCTCCGGGACATTCTCCATGCTGATGATTTCTGGTCTGATGTCATTTACTAAACGACCAAACTCATGCAGTAACCCCCACTTGTGATCGTTCTGCTTGTCAAGGCCCTGAGTATATTTTGAGAAGGGTTGACACGGCGCACAACCGACAAGGACGCGAATGTGGCCTACCGGGTAAATTGCGCCAAGTTCCTCTGCCGACAAGTCAGCGATGCTCTTTAACTTGAAAGATGCATTGGCGTTATTGCGTTCATAAGCATATTGACAGGCAGTGTCAATATCATAACCAGCTGCCACTCGAACGCCTGCATTCAACAAGCCCCTGGTAAGGCCACCAGCACCACAGAATAAATCAACCGCTGTCATCAAATCTTGCCTGGCTCGCATAAAATTATCTCTTTGACTTAATGTTCTGCAAAATTATCAATGTTTGTATGACTCTGCAATATAAATGCTCATGGCATACGACAAAGCTGTAAAGATGACCATTACCTCAATAGTGGATTGCTATTACTTTTGTCGTCGTGCAGTCAGCAGTTTCGCAAGAGTCATATAATATGGCCATGCCGACTTGCAGTTCTCCTGACAGTTCCCCCAGATCGAACCTACCCCTGCCGCTCTTTCGCAATCTCAAGGAAAGATTGCATGCTCAACAAAGCCTGCTGCTGTGCAGCCTTGTAACTGCCATGAATACTTTTCGGGAGGACCAGCGTCAGCAGGTGATGGGCCATCTCCCCGGTCTGGTTTTCACTGATACCCGGTTCAAGGGTGAAAAGGTGTTTTCTTTCGATCCGGTTTGCTTCCGACAGCACCTGCCGCCAGCGATCCTTGCAGGTTGATTTTACGCCCAGCATTGTCAGGCGAGTCGCCGGAAAACCAGGATTATGGTACTGGCCGATCTCCGGGAAGATGAAATCGGGTTTAGCCCGGTTCTCTGTCATTTTACCCCGTGAATAGTTTATGGAGTGTTCTCGAAAAACCTGCTCAAGATGATTTTCAAGAGCATGGCCAACGCGAGATTTGCGGCGATTCTGAACGCTTAAAGAGAAACCGATGAATGCATCGACATCCTCACTGAACCCTTGTCGGAGCCGTTGAGCAACAATATGCCGTTCCAGTAACCGGAAGAGTGCTTCTTCTTTTTCTATCCATGCCATGAGAACGGCATCAGGATCATCAAGAGACACGGCCCCCACAGCTTGTCTGGCAAATGCGGAGAAATCGACTGTTTTCGGAAACTTTCCATTGAAACGGTCTAACAAAGTTGACAGCAGAATGTCGTCTGCTTCTTCAATTTCAACCCCAAGTTCTTCAAGAATGAATTTGCTGGCAAAATTAAGCGGAACATCATTATTATCATCTTCAAATTCCCGGATAACAAATTGACGCTCAACCTCAGAAATACCAAAAAGCCACAATAACTGATTTTCGACTGTACTGTCGCCCTGCACGGCAATCACAAAAAATTTTCCGTCGGCTCTACGTGCAACCAGCAACAAATCACCTTCCTGCATCATCTCGGAAACAGAGGTAGTCGGAAAATACAGGCGGTACTCAGCTCTACGATGAGGCTGGTCCAGCCGTGAATCGTACCAGGTCAAATAGCCTTCTGCTCGGGAGGCTTTTTCTTCTTCGTCACCGAGATACATGAACCATGATGGAACCCGGTCCATCCTTTCATCACCCAACAATGAACGAATCTGCCTGGTACCATTAAATTCATGCTGGTTTGACTTCAAAGGATCAGCCTCAACCGCGCTCAGTCTTTTGGCAACAACCCCGCTGAAATATTGTGAAAGACAGCCTTTTTTCATTTTTCGTTCCGCGCCCTGATTTCATAAATATCGTCATTACTATCAAGCCAGGCTTCCACACTGTCGATAACCTGTTCAATGGGCCTTTTGTATTTCCCTTTCAGAGAACACTCCCAAATGGTTAGAACTCTCCAGTTTTCTTGATGCAAAGCAAGGTTGGTCCGCTCATCAATCGCCATGTTTCTGGTTATTTTGTTGCGCCAAAAAGATTCGTTGCTGGCAGGCCATTTAAATATATGACAGTCATGCCCATGCCAGAAACAACCATGAATCAGGATAACTGCGCGATATCTGGGAAGGACGATATCAGGCTTGCCAGGTAACGTTGCAACATGGAGTCGGTAACGAAACCCGCGTGCATGAAGATGTCGGCGAATCAGCATCTCCGGACGAGTGTTTTTCCCCCGAATCCCTGACATCATCCGGCTTCGAGTGGCCGGATCAACAACATCAGCCATTTACACTCAGGACTGGTGCTTCAACGGGCCAGATTTTTCCGTTATACGAAATAGTGGCAACAAGGTTGCCGTTTTGCATAACATTGCCTGCCCCACCGCACCAGTTGCCACCACCAAGATTCCAGTGTTCGATGTATTTCCGACAAACAACAGAAGCCTCCTCAAGACTGGCAACCCATCTCCTGCTTGAAGGACTTTGCGGAGCTGATTGTCCATAGTCCGGATTTTCTGTAGAACACAAAACAACCTCGTACTTGCCGATTCGATCCTTTTTCAATTCAAGAATATGCGGGGTCATGATTCTTGCCACCTCCTTGACTACGGGTAAAACTACTGAATTTCCGAACTGTTTATAGGCTCTGGTATCGGAAACAGGAATGACAAAGCTGTCAGGAAAACCCATCAGTCTTGCACATTCACGCGGTGTCAATCTCCGTGGATTTTTCCCCTTACCACGATCAATAAGGATTTCGCTACCATCTTTGTAGTAGCGGGCTGAAAGAGTCCGAGCAGTATCTTTTCTACCCACCAAACCAAAACCGAAACCATTCCCTGCCGCCTTGTGTTTAGCTGCATAGTTTTGCAAGTAAAGCCAAAGGTTGTCGGAAAGAATGTACTTCTTGTCGACCTTGTTCTCCGGTTCAAGAATATCGTTGAGCGTTTTCGCTTTGGGTCCAGGGTGCTGAAAGTCATTCCAGGTAAAATCAGTGTCGCCATCGAAACCAACAATAAAAATCCGCTCACGATGTTGCGGGACAAAACCCTTGGCGTCAATGACTTTGTAGTTAACCTTGTACCCCAAGTCTTTGGTTAAAGTGTCCATGATCACACGAAAGGTATTCCCCTTATCATGCCGCTCAAGATTTTTAACATTTTCGAGTAAAAATGCCGGGGGGCGAAGTTCTTCAAGGAAAGACGCTACGTGAAAAAAAAGGTTTCCCTGCTCTTTGCAGGCGAAACCATGCGGACGTCCAAGTGCATTTTTTTTGCTGACACCGGCAATCGAAAAGGGTTGACAGGGGAAACCGGCCACCAGTAAATCTGGTGCAACAGGAACGTGTTTACGAACATCGCCAACAATTACATTGATGTCGCCAGCAAGTTCATGATCGACACAAAAATTGGCAAGATAAGTTTTCTGGCAGTAAGAATCCCACTCGCTGGTAAAGATGCACTCACCACCATGTTCCTCAAAAGCCATTCGCAAACCGCCAATTCCGGCAAACAGATCGATGAACGAGAAATCGGAATGTTGCTTGTGTTTGGCAAAAAACTGTAATGCCATCTGCTCCAGAACCAGAAATTCACTACGGGAAATTCCGGTTTGACCAGCCTCCCAACGCCTCACTGTACGAGTAGAAACATCGAGAGTTTCTGCAACCTTATCGTAGCCATGAATGCCGATAACTCTTTTTACTGTCCAGACTGCTTCGTCTTCCATATATTGCTCCTAGGGAATTTTTTTGACAATATGTCAAATTAATTACCCTGTCAAGGAGCTTTTCAGTTCAATACCGGCTTTGGGGGAAGGAATAGGTTGAATAATTCGCAGGATGCCTTCTGCATGGGAACAATCTGTTTGGTATTTTTTTCCATCAGATGCTTCAAGTTTCAGTTGTCGACAAATTGTCGATAACTCAACACCCTGAATTTTTTCTCTCTTTTTGATTCTATACCAATAATCTTTCGGATCGGGACTGTCTGTTAATGCCTGAACAACATCAATCACCGAAAAATACCATTTTTGTTCCTCTTCATCCCATACAGAACGAATTTTATTTGATTCAAACAGTTTGATATTTTTCATGGTGTAACTCCCTCAGCCATCTGGTTCACGGTCAAGCATACTCTTGCGTACGGTCGCGTCTATAAATTTCAAATTTGAATTCTGTAGTCTCCCCCGTCGGTGAACAAGAAGGGGGGCTACCATCGGTTCATCCCCGCGGGTGCGGGGAACTCTCGTTTGTTGTGCCCCTCCAGCCGTGATAACGCGGTTCATCCCCGCGGGTGCGGGGAACTCGCGAAGAAATCAACCAGCGGATTCGTGCCGGGCGGTTCATCCCCGCGGGTGCGGGGAACTCGCCCCGGCCATATACCGTTATCGGTCAAAAAACGGTTCATCCCCGCGGGTGCGGGGAACTCAAATACGGTGACAGCACCACCCCCCTACTCATCGGTTCATCCCCGCGGGTGCGGGGAACTCTGATGGCGCAAGATCAGGTGGGGCGGGAGCGACGGTTCATCCCCGCGGGTGCGGGGAACTCAAAATCGACACCATTGACGCTGCCACGATATTCGGTTCATCCCCGCGGGTGCGGGGAACTCCATCCCCGCCCTGGTTGACGAACGGGTTGAGACGGTTCATCCCCGCGGGTGCGGGGAACTCGACTACCGCACTCCGGAGGCAGAGGTCGCAGGTTCGAATCCTGCATCGCGCGCCAATAAAATCAAGGGGTTAGCCAGTTTTTGGCTGCCCCTTTTTTGATGTGATTTTAAAAAAATTCCCTATGTGTTCCGGTGAAACAGACAAACACCGCTCCAAAAAACTTCAAGGGGGTGATCAGGTTCCGGCGGCTTATGCTGAAAAGAGGTGCGCGGGTTTCGTTCTATCTGGCAGAACGTCAAGATATCGGCAAGAACCGTTCCGCATAGTTTCTGTAACATGATTTCACTGTGTGAAATTGATTGACGGAAAATAAAACGAAACCGGCGCAAAAAAAAGCGGCCCACCTCGTTAGAAGTGAACCGCTTTGCGTGCTGCGTGACTGTCTCTTAAACGTACCGCGATAGCAACTGAATTGCGGCATTGGAGTAGATTTTCCATGCCTCAGCGGCGGTCTGCAAGTCTTTCAGTTTTTTGGCTTTTGTTGGGTGATTGAGGGCCAACCGTACAAGGCGTGACGTAGCTCGGGTGTCGTCCGTCACATAATCCGGCGGACAAGGCGACGTTTCAAGGTATCTAACCAGCGGGGTGTCGCCCTCCAAAATTTCGGCCAAGTAGTTTACCTTGACCAATTCCGGGTTTGTGTTTTCCAGCGACCGGCGGAATTCTTGGCCCTGAAGTTGGAGCAAAATTGGGTCGCCGTACTCGTTTTTCGGAAGTTCCGCAAGAATTGTTTCAGCATCCGACTTGTACAGGTCGCGGGCGACGATAGCTTCGATTTTCTCACGTGCTTCCTTGGCGGCGGCCCGGATTTTCTCGGACTTCCCTTGGGCGGAAAGATTCCGGTCGTTTGTTAACCGCCGTTCCTCCTGCCTGAAAGTCTGTTCGGCGGCGACAATCTCTTTCATTTTTTGGGTGGTAGAGTACCGCAATCCATCGTCGGTGATTTTGTCAACTGCCGGTTGGAGTCTTGAATTCAGTGCGTTCCACATAATGGTGTTCCTTTCGTTTTGGGCGTCATGCCCGGTTGGTGGCCGTTAGGCCGGGTCTTTGCGGTCATAAAATGATTTAATAATGGCCGTGTGGATCAGGTCGAGGTGCCCGGCGCGGTAGTATGCGAGTCGTTCACGGCGGTAGGCATCGGCATCCGGCGCGGTGGTCAGCCCGATTCTGCTGGCGTTCGAATAGGCGACGGACAAGAGCAAATCGGCATCATCTTGGGGCGGCTCAGGTCGCTGATAACTATTTTCCGGGTGCCCCCAGCCGCGCAACTCTTCGGCCTGTTCGGCGGTCTCAAATGGCAGGCGCGGACACATGTTCCAATGCTGCCAACACTCCAACATGAACAAGCTTTCTGGAACGTCGCTGCCGTGGCGCTGCTCAAGTTTTGCCAGTCGTTTTTCAAGATTCATCGTTCCGGTCCTCCAGTGCTTCAATCCGTTTTTCAAGTTCGTGGTCGGTAATTAACCTGCCGATTGCCACCAAGATATATGCAAGCTTTGTCGCGTCGCTCAGGTCGACCTTGCCGTTTCTGGCTTGTCGGTAGACGCTGGCCAGCTCGCTCCGCACATGCCCGACTTTTGATAAAGCAATGCGGGGTACCTTGTCCGGTAAGTATTCTGGATCGTTGATAATTGCTGGTTTTTTTGTGGTCATTTTTTTGCCCTTTCAGTGCTGCTGCCGCTTCAGTTGCTCAAGTAGAACTATCTCCCATTCCGTCAATTTTTTGACGGTCGTTTCAACGTCGCCGTCGGAAATTGAATCATCAAGCTGACGCTCCAGCTCCACAATCTGCCTCCGTACGTCGGGCGGCATCCGCTGCCGAAAATCTTCTGGCCAACACGATTGCGCGTTCAGGCGCTCGGTGGTTGCTTGAAGCATTCGGTAACAGTCGGCACGCTCAACACGATCTCCGAGTTGACCAACAATGTCATCCGGGATTTCCAGAACTTCACCGGGTTTGACCAGTTCGCCCCGGCACCGGAAAGGTTTCACAGTGATATAAAAGTCCATTGGCTCACCTCTCAAAATCGACGTTTAGAAGGTCATCATCATGCGTGACAACCGTGACAGGAGCGTGACAAGTCACGGCGTCACGGTCTGAATCGTAGCGTGACAGCGTGACAGGGGGTATAGGGGTGTCACGGTTGTCACGCTCTGATAATGAATAATGATCGTCGTTGACGGTGATCGTTCCCTTGTGCTGTAGACCTGTTCTTGCTCGGTGAAATGCTTGTCGCTTTCCGTCCAAACTGTCGGCGGTGCTTCTCGCATAAAACGCTTGTCGCCAGTCATCAAGGTGGGCCGGTTGTGGAATGCTCGCCAGCGTATCGATACCCAACTGCTCGCCAGCTGATAACCGTGGCCCTCCGGCATGAGGTGAGGCGGTTCCGTCACAAACAAAAACTGCTGAATCTTCGTGGCTCTCAAGGCGGTAGCTCATCGGCGGCGGTGTCTCGGCGTCTTTCATTTTTGTGAAGGTCACGGTGTTGGCGTTCTTGTCGATCAAAATTTCAAAATCCATGGCGGCACGAAACGTACTTGAACCGCGTGCGCGTCCAGATGTTTCAGCGCCGTGCCCCGTGTGATGAATAATCAACATCGTCGCCGTGAAGTGGTTGCGGATTTCGTCGACCGAATTGATGAAGCGCATCATGTCTCCGGCGTCGTTCTCGTTGCCGGCAAACGATCGCGCCAAAGTGTCGATAACGATCAGCACCGGCGGAATACTTGCGGCCTCAATTGCGCCGATCAGCTCGGCGGTACTTGCCCGGTCAAAGGTTAACGGCCCGGAACAACAAAAAACTTGCCCTGTTTGGTAGTCTTCGCCACGGTGGGCATAGCAAGCTTTAAATCGGCGCGGAATCCCTCTTGCGCCCTCAAGGGCCAGATAAATGACCGGCCCTTGTTTCATGACACGGTGGCCGAGAAATTCACCGCCGGTTGCCACTGCAGCCGCGAGGTCAACGGCGAAAAAAGATTTTCCGGCTGTGCTGGCTCCGAATATCGCGCCGGTGGTTTCTGCCTCAATGAGTTCGTCGATTAACCAGTCAAAAATAACCGGGCTGTCGATTGTCTCGGCAAGATCGGTGAAGGCTAATTTTCGGCGCTCAGATTTGACCGGTGCGGCGTGATCGTCTGGCGGTGCTGATAGTTGCATGGCCTGATGAACGGCGAACCCTTCAGGGTCGGTCTCGAAGTCTGGGGTGTAGCCCGGCGGTAGATATGTCATATTTTCCATCCTTCGGCACGGTCGGCCAAACGTGCGGCGGTCTCGAAGCGGCAAAGAATCCGGCGGGCTTGATCGTTCCCGGCGACTGCCGCACGGCGGAGGTGATAGAAGTAAATTCCATATTCAACGACGAATTCCGGGTGCCGGCGTGGAAGGTCAGCGGTTTGCGCTTGACGTGAGCGGCGGGGTGCGGTATGGTTTGAGTCATCGAAGTTAGTTTTTTGTTTCGCAATTGCCGCGGTCCCTCCCGCGGCTTTTGTGTTTCCGGTCATCGTTAATTACCCCTCTTGAATTCTGCCGGTAACGGGGTTGGCTCGCAGCGGTGATTTTGCAACCACGCGTCAAGGTCGGCTTTTAAATATCGAATCGCCCGCCCACCGCCAAGGCGGACGAACGGCGGCCCTTCAGCGTGACCGGGTCGGGTTCCATAGTGTCGCGACTGCCGCAAGAACTGCGTACTTACGCCAACATAAGTTGCTGCGGCGCATTCGTTTAAGACTGCTGATTCGGGTGTGGTGGGTTGCATGGGGTAGCCTCCTATGTCTCATTGTTTCTTGGAGGTTACAGCGTGGAAGGGCGGGAAAAAATCCCGCTTAATTGTCTTTTTGCATTTTTTTTTGCGGGGGGGGGTTATCTTTTGATAGCGTTGCGGATTGTCTCTTTTTTTTCTTCAGACAGTGGCCCGAAAACAGCCGCCACGGCCTCAAATATAACCTGTTGGCCCACGGAGTCGCCTGCATAATCATGGACGGGGGCGCCAACTTGTTTCAATATCTCTGCAACCGCAATCGCCAGCCTTGTTTCTTGTCCATCAATGCGGCGGTTTCCCTTGCGGCCACCTTTGCGGCCCGGTCGGGTGTCGATTGCTTGCCGGAACCGCTCAGCGTTGCGGCGCATTATGGTTGTATCCCTGCCCGCTGCTTCGGCGCGCCTGATTGCCGCCTCAATCCGTTTTAAGCCGCGTGCCGGGCTATACTCCCCGGCCCACGTTGTTCTTGAATGAAGCAGTCCGGCCTTTTCGATCTCGGCAAGATTCATTGCCTCTTGAATTTTGCTTGCAAGGTCAATTCTTCCGACTAGACTCCCTGAACACTTTTCGCCCTTACAATTCGGCCCCCAGCCGCGCGGCTCCCCGGCCTTGATTGAATTTTTAACGCGGTGTGGGCATTTAAAGTGTTTCCGGTTAAAACGGTCGCCAGCATCAAGTGCCAGCTCGTAAAGATTCGCCCTTGACTCAGCGGTCAGGTGGTGCGCTTTATAAGTTCGCTGCTTCATACTCCACCCTCGGCCAGTCGGTCAACGGCGGAAACCGCTGCTTCGTCGGTGACGTGGGCGTAACGCAGGGTCATTTCAAGCGTTTTGTGACCAAGTAACTTTGAGAGGGTGACAATGTCACAACCGGCCTTTAGTGTCATGGTGGCGAAATGGTGGCGCAGGTCGTGGAAGTTAAACCCATCGATCTGTGCAGCGGTCAGAAGATTGCTCCATGATGTCGAAATATTATCAAGACGCTTGCCCCCTTTGCCGGGGAACACAAGGCCGGAGGTGTCTTTGTCTTTCCCCCAGCGTTTCAACATGGCGCGGGCGGTTTTGTTTAGAGGAACATGGCGCTTTCTTGCGCCTTTTGCAGCGGCGGCACGTACAGTCAAACTATTATTGATCAGGTCGAGGTCAGACCATAGCAGGCTGAACAATTCCCCCCGGCGGAGGCCGGTATTCATCGCCAAAATAATTATTGGTTGCAGGTGGTCAATAAACCCTGCTTCGGGGAACGCGGGCAACGGGTCAAGGTTGCGCTGCCGTCGCCATTCGTTCAGCCGGTGGCGGGCGTCTATTGCGTTTCGCTCGCGTTGATCAAGGGCAGCGTGAAGGCGGTCTTGTTCATCTTTGGACAGGTACCGCACGCGGCTATTGTCGGCGCACTTTATTTTTTTCATTCCCGCCAACGGTGACTTGGCGATCTTGCCCATTTCAGCGGCGTTGGCCAGCATCGCTTTAAATGCGTTTTCGTCGCGGTTCACTGTGTGCGGGGTCACGGAGGCCAAGCGTTTTTTTCTCCACGCATGAATCATAAGTGGCGTAACTTCCGAGAGTGCTTTATTGAAAAAATCCTGTTCAAAGCAAGCCTTGATTCTTGCGGCGGTTGCTTTTCCGCTTTTGTCTCGCTCTTCGATCATTGGTTTATATGTCAGCTCAAAGTATCCGCCAACGGTCTTTCCTTTTGCTTCAACGCGTTCTGTGCGTTTCAGGAGGAGGTCTTTTCCGGGGTCACCGCCAAAGGCTACTTCTGCGGCCTTGATTCGGCAAACGTCACGCGCTTGCGTGGGGGTCATCGTTGCCGCGTTCCCGATCTTCATTCGGCGTTTACGGCCATCAATATGGTAAACTAAAAAATAAGTCATGGTGCCGCTTGGGAGTACCCGCAATACTAATCCGGGGTGTCCTGTGTCGTAAATATCGATCAAAGTGGCATTTGGAGACAGGTTTTTTAACAGTTTTTTGTCAATTTTCGCTTTCATATCAAGGCTATTCCCTTCAAAAAAAAATTCCCTATGTGTTCCGGAGAGAATAAAAAACGGTGTATATTCAGAAAACACCAATAAACAAGATAGTAAACTTAACCATTTAATTTATCAAGTGGTTTTTGTTCTTTTTGGTTGTCTCTTGTTTACTCGTTTTTACCCTGAAATAGTCGTTTTTTGCCCTCCGGAGGCGACCTATCGGGCCGGTTCATCCCCGCGGGTGCGGGGAACTCATCCCCGGCTTCTAGTATTGCATTGTGTATGTCGGTTCATCCCCGCGGGTGCGGGGAACTCGGCTCGATGATGGTCAGGGTATAATCACCGACCGGTTCATCCCCGCGGGTGCGGGGAACTCGTCACTGAGCGGTTGATGGGAGGAATAATCGGCGGTTCATCCCCGCGGGTGCGGGGAACTCAGTCTATGGAACGAATATACCCGCGCCCAAGCCGGTTCATCCCCGCGGGTGCGGGGAACTCTCAACAAACTCACGCCGATCAATTTTAAGAACCGGTTCATCCCCGCGGGTGCGGGGAACTCGGCGGCGGCGGCAGTGGCAGCGCCCTTGGTGACGGTTCATCCCCGCGGGTGCGGGGAACTCTTCGGCGTCGGACACGAGCATCCACAGGCGGTCGGTTCATCCCCGCGGGTGCGGGGAACTCCTCAACAAACTCACGCCGATCAATTTTAAGGACGGTTCATCCCCGCGGGTGCGGGGAACTCCAGATGCAGGGGCATTGCTCAATCTGGCATACCGGTTCATCCCCGCGGGTGCGGGGAACTCGCTGTAGAGTCCTTAACGTGAGGCTTGATTGACGGTTCATCCCCGCGGGTGCGGGGAACTCCGGCGGCGGCGGTGATGGCGGCCAGCATGGAACGGTTCATCCCCGCGGGTGCGGGGAACTCCATGTGTTTTTATAGCTGCGCCTGCACGGACGCGGTTCATCCCCGCGGGTGCGGGGAACTCTTCAGGTGCTGCAATACGGGCAGCAGCTCGATCGGTTCATCCCCGCGGGTGCGGGGAACTCACTTCTTCTATCTCTCTGAAATTATTCACTTTTCAATGAGCGTTAAATTCTACCAGCTTTTTTACTCAATTTTAATCAGTATTTCCCTTTTCTACCATCCCACCTTCTGGGAGAAAAGAAACAAGTTTTAGACCATCCATTTCTTTCGGAATCCGCCGGTTTGTCCCCAAGGTTAAGAAGTCGAAACCGGATTCTGTATTCGAATCCCAAACCATCACGGCATTACCTTCGTCAAGACCTTTTTCAATCGTATCCCAAATCATCTCCCTGATCCGCCGCGAAACCTTGCCGACATAAACCCCTGCGCGTACTTCCAGCATCCAAAGAGCCAGTCGGCCGCGTAATCGCGGCGGCGCGTTCTCAACCACGATGACCAGCATCACCAACTCCTTCCTTGTTGGGAATGGCGATATTAACGGCCTCGCTATGGGCACTGGGTCTCTCAATTTCTCCCGCCGCCAAAACCTCTTCAATCTTCGGAATAATCTGCTTGAGCAATTTAGTCTGCCGAAAGGCGTCCCGACAGGCAATCCGCACTTCCCGTTCCGGGTTATACGGATTTTTCGCGGCAATCCGGAAGGCAACAGGCACGACCGTATCGAATTTGAAGATGTCGGCAATATCGTAAACAAAGGACTGTGGCTTGCCGGTGTGGATAAAGCCAATCGCCGGGGCATAGCCTGCGGCTAAAATGGCGGCCTCGGTGATGCCATAGAGGCAGGCGGTCGCCGATGACAGACAGCGATTGGGGATATCGCCGCTCTCCCAGGTCGAATGGTCATAATTGCGCCGTTTCCAGACCACACCATACTGCCGCGCGAGCAGTTCGTACATCTTACGCACCCGCACCCCCTCAATGCCGCGTAACTGCTCGACACTGCGCCGTGCGGGCGGTTCTTCGCGAAAACGAATAGCGTACATTTTGCGCACGACCTTCAGGCGCGCAGCATCATCCAGTGCCAATTTGGCCTGATAAAGCAAACGATCAGCGCGTGCGCCGCCCGGCTGACCGGCGGCATAAAGCCGCACCCCGCCCTCACCAACCCAGACTAGCAAACACCCAACCCGGGATGCCAAGACTGCGGCTGCGTGCGAAACTCTGGTGCCAGGCTCCAGCATCAGACAGGCGACCCCACCAACGGGAATGTGAGTACGCACGCCGGTCTTGTCAACCAGCACAAAAGCCCCGTCGAGTACATCGTGCTGCCCTTTTTCGACAAACATTACTGACACCCGGTCTTTCATCGGGATCGGCTTGAGTGGTGGCAATATCGGTTCGGCCATGAGCTCCCCCCACGTTTCTGATTATTTTGGTTGTTCCTTCTTCAGTCTTTTTTGACTTTCCGGCGCATCCAGGTAGTTTTCCTTTGTCACCACCTTGCGCCCCGATTCCACTTCCAATTTTTCGCGTGCTTCACCGGCGATCGAACCCCCCTTTTTGGCCGCAACTTTGTTTTCGCCAAAACCTCGCGCATCCTGAGTGCGAGTAATTTCTGTAGTAGCCGCCTCACCGAGCATGGAGAAGATTAATTCCAGATCAGTCATATGGTCGCGCAGGTTTTCGCGGTCGAGCTGCTTCATTTCCCTGTACTCGGATGGGGTCACGCCGAAGGTCGCCTTGGAGATTTCAGCTGTCAAAATGGCGTATTCAGCCGATTCACCGACGGCACGATTCTTCCATTCTTCAGTCAGTTCAGCGCGGACAGCGATGCCGCGCATGCGCTTTTCGATCCAGGCCTCCGAGTACCCCTTGGCGCGGTACAGCTCACGGGTACGGGCGGTGCCGAGTTCGGGATCTTAGATTTCCTGTACGCGCTCATAGCCGACCTTGGCCAGCCAGCGTTTGAAGGGTTCGGCCTTGGGGGAAGGGATCGACTGGATGATACGGAAGATGCCTTCAGTGTTGGCGCAGTTGAGCTTCTGATTACCGCCAGGTGTTTCAATTGAAAGGGGGGTGACAATTTGTCCCCACCCTTTGGTTAACTCCTTGTCACGACTCCGCATTTTCTTGATATAGTCGGATGGATTCACCGAATCTGTCAAAGCAGAAACGACATCTGTTATCACGAACCACCATTCATTGTTGTGAATGATGCGGCGAATTTCATTGCCCTTAAAAACTGCCAGCTTTTCCGTCATATTGTTACCATCCTTGCCGTATGAAAACTTCTGGTTAGGATACAACTGCTCTTCCAATCTGCAGCCAAAGGCTTTGGCAGGGCCGATGGCAGCATTAAACCCGCCGAACTAGCATCAACCCACAGCCAAAACCTTTGGCCGGGCCTATGCCGTCAAACAAACACTTCTCCACAAAAACAGCCGGATCGGTGACCGTCAAAATGCCGTTAAAATCCAGCGTACTGAAAGTTATGGGTTTGTCGTTCCTTCCTTTGAACAACTTGTGCTGCCGGTAGCCATCAACCCTGATTCCTTCCTTTGAAATATTGAATCCATAGGTGGCAGATCTTTCATCCAGCCACCGCATGCCGATATTCTGAACAATTTCTGGCAGATCAAAGTCCTTCCCATCGCTCTTTAGTTGCAGCTTCTCCTCCATCACCACGTCATGACGCTGTTGTCTGCCGTTTTCATCTCGACGTGAGCGGATTGGATTAACGCATGCGGTAAAACCAAGGCGCAGACCGGCCCGAAGTTGGGGCGTGTATTCCTTTGGCAGTATTTCCCACATCCCGGAAGCATCAACCGGCTCGCGTTTTGAAACCGTATAGAAGGTTGGCCAGCCATTGACCGCTTCATAGCGATAGATAAAATCCCGTTGCCGATCGGGCCGGTCGGCAAACAGATTCCAGATCATTTGATGCGCCTGGTATCCGTTCATTCTAGTCAGCTCAGTTATGTCACGCGGGGAAACATCCCGCCGGAGCTTGATCATACTGAAGTACATGGTTCTTCCCCCTTCCGCAGAATACCGCAGTTTTCTTGTCGCTCACTAAACTGCCAGCGCTTGCGTGATCGCAGTTCGTCACGCCGGGTTATAGATTGCTGCCGTTCAAGCCCGCTCGACTTGTCATCTTCCCAGAAAACTGTGACAGCACCTTTCTGAATTATTTCCGAGAACTCTTCGGCCGTGGGTATTGACTCTAGAGCCTCGCGCAATGTTGCCGCGTTGACAACCTGTGGCTGTAATGGCAGGGCAAGCGGACATGACTTGCGTCCCAGATAAAGGGCAAAGACCGGTTTTCCCAGAGCAATTGCCAATTGTTGGACAGTGTGAAGTGAACCCTCTGTTACTGTAATGGCCACCGTATAGGCAGCGTCACAACGGTAATCGCGACTGGAAAGAATAGTATTGAGTTTATCCGCTGCCAACTCGGAACGCCGGGTGTAGTGCACAACTCCTTTCTTGACAGAAGGGACCTGAGTTGTGTGATAGTCACGCAAAAGCACTCCCATGGAATCAACCCTGACGGCAAAGGAACAGGATTCGGCCAGAGCTCTCTGGCGGTCTTCCTCATCACGGCGGATACCAAGAGCAGCAGCTAAAAGCCCGATAATGGCCGATTTGCTGGGATGGGCGAAGCTGGGGCGATACTCACCCACGGCAATATCACCCCACGCGGCCAGCGGCCCATACAGGCGGAAAAGCAAATAATCGCGCATGGTCTACTCCGTTACAAAAGTAATGATTTCGTCCAGACTGCCTGCTCCAGTTTCAGCATTCATGGTTTTCGTAGCCTCTGCACATTTGCCGTAAACCTTTTCCATGTTCGCCCGCTTGCTCTCAATTTCTGTAATAGCCTTACCCAGGACATCTTCTCCGCGCACCGGCTTGAGGAATGCAACCGAGAGTGAACGGGGCTGCTGGTCGCCCTTTTCAACCAGTATGTAGGAAGAATAAGCGCGAGAAGCAAAACTGTTCTGCTTTCCGTTTGGTGCTACTTTGGCTGCGGCCTCAACCAGTGCAGCAAGCGACTTCTTTGCTAGCGTTTTATCTCCGAGGTTCGCCTCCAACAGATCACGATTGATACAGAGATAGAGATAGAACACCCCGGCGCCAAATTCGGTTTCGCCGATGTGAGCTGCCCCCAAGTCATCCTCGCCATTATTCAGGTCATCGACAGCAGTAAAGTAATCGTCTTCGACCGCCACGTCGTGAACGGTTACGGCGTGAGCAACCTGCACAGCGGCTTCAGTATTGAAAGCGGGTGAACTGGCCAACATCCGGCCAAACATGGCGATATCAACGGCAGAATGGTTCTTCATTAACAGCTTGAGATCATCAGCAGAAGGGGCCGTGTTGCTTGCCGCAAGTTTGTCAGCAAGGACAAACATTGCGATGTTCTCCTCCGGGCTAAAGTGAGCAAGTTGCTCAATTTCTAGCTCTTCCAGTGGTTTGGCAGCATTTGTTTTTTTGGCTTTTCCGAAGACTTCGGCAATCTGTTTAGCCCATGTTTTAGCATTACCTTCGGCAACCCCTTTTGCCCTCAGTGCATTATATATCTCGACTCCCATCGTCTTGGTACGGGTGCCAATGTGTCCCTTCATCGCTTCGGTAAACAGATCCGATGTTCGCCAAGCCCGCTTGAGACTCTGGGACGAAACACGCAAGCGGGTTTTGCCTCCCATGATAGCAGTCTTGGGACGCCCCAGATCATCGCGGTTGAGGTTAGAAGGGGGGTACGAAGTCAGCAGATGCAGTTGGATAAATGTACTCATGTTCAAGTTCTCCTTTGGGCGATATGAGTTATTGTTCTGACGGTGATTTCGAATAGTATTCAAAAGCCCACTGTTTGCGGGTTCTGTCGTTCCAGAAATAAACACTTTTGGCAAGGTTTTGCAGATTGACTGCGTTTCCCAAAAGGGCCACCACGCGCCCCATGGCAGTAAACAGCTCATCAGGCTCCTTTACCTTGAGCAGTCTCCGGAAGCGCAGGCCGCTTACCCTGGCAGAGCCGTCTGCCTTGCCGGTTGCCATCTGCTCTGCAAACGGACTATTGGCAATATCATTTTTCACACGAGCTGCCAGGCCTGCGACAAGGGCCAGACCATCATCATGTGGCGCACCAAATCGGCCAACAGCCAGACGCAATCGGTGATAGGCCGGAGTAAATGCCACCTCGGCCAAGGTTGCGCATCGTCGCAGTTCGGCCCGATCTCCTCTGTTGTCGTTCAACGCCTGCCACCAAGCAGCAAGCGCCTGCATCTCAGGTGAATTTTTTTCGAAATTTAAATACTTCGTACTCATGCAACCTCCTTTTTGTGATTCAGCTGCCCCTATAATTTGAGAAGATTTGTGATCATATTGCTCCTATTGAATTTCTGCAGTTCGCTACGAGACAGAACTATCCGTTTTGGATCAGAATCCTCAATGGTTAACTCCCAAGAATATGCATCAAACATTTTTTCAGCCTCAAAACAAAGAGAGTTATGCCATTCTTTCAGATAAGGATTCGGTACTGTTCCTCTCACTAAGTCTTTCGAAATATCTATCAGTAGTGCATAAAATTTAGGCTCTGTGTTTTGCCAGAAAGAGGATTCTACTGAGACCAAAGAGGTATCCTCTTTTGTTTCGAAAAGAACTTTCGCTCGCCGCTTATCTTCATCAATAGGGAGTTTCTTTATATCCTTGTATTCCCATTTGATCTTTCGAGTAATCGGGTCAACAACAGCTCGGCCATGTATCGAATTCTTAAGACCAATCCTCAGATTGCCCCCTACAAGAACTGCCGCCTTGATCATGTTTGCCACGATATTTTCATATTCTGATCTGATAGAGGAATCAATGTATAACAGCGGCATTGACGACTCATACCAACAACGAGCATTCATGTTTTTCATATCATAACCAAAGGCCCAAATGCGGAACTGCCAACCATCTCGTTGGCGGTGGTTGATAAATTCATGAACAACACGAGCTGGCATCTTGTTATCGCTATTGTCTTGCTGAACAAGACCAAGCCAGTGCCGATAACTTATTCCACCAGGTTGAGGGTGTGCTGGAATTGGTTCGCTACCGTTACTTGCATTGTACGGCGACAACGGATGTAACCAAGCTCCGGTGAAATTCATCCCAAAGTTTTTTTGCTGATACTTGTTAATCAGAGCCTCGGATGACTTGCCACACATGTCACAATTGCCTGACATTAAATCTTCTAGGTTCAGCCTTATACGTCGTGGCATACCCCAATACATTACTGATGGATGAAAGTCGGTCGGTTGAGAGACACTTTCTTTTTTCTCACTTGTCAGGGTTGTTACCATCCAAGGAAACTTACTTGAATCTGTGGCTAGGCCAGCGTTACCGCAAATATTAGAAAATGTCCCGAACTCCAGAACATTCAGCCACGCAAGTTGCCATAAGGTTTCGTGCCGCTTATCTCCGGTAACTAGCGTTGTAAGTGGCCCGCCACCTCTCAATGAAGTTCGATTCCCTTGTCCACCAGCTGGTGCATTAGTCTGCATAGCATAAAGGGCTGTAGTAGTGCATGACGGACACATTCCAACCACAGTATTACGTTTTACAAAATGATCCGTGTTCTTCTTGGTTGTGCTTTCCCCTGGCATGTCGATCAAAAGACCATCGATTTCGCCTTGGTTGACGATAAGTTTTTCAAAATCCTGCATGAACCTTGGCCCATCCCCTCCTAGCTCAAAGGCATGTCGCACCGACGAAAACTTCTCTTTCAGTTCACTCGGCGCGTACGGGTCTGTTAGCCTCTTGTGCCATTCCGACCTATTCTGTGGCGCGGAAACCGTCTGAACCAACCCAATCAGAAACTGGATCAGTGCACCATTGAAATCCGGACGGGGAGCATCGAGAAAAACTGCCGGATTTTCGCTAAAGTCCTTCGTCACCTCCCAGGGGGCAATCATGGTTTTTGTTCCATCCCGGCGGATTACCGGTATCCATTGTTCATCAATCAGATTGAATTGCATCTATCCCTCCTTCTTTGTGACCGTGACTCCAGTCAGGGGGTCATATTCCAGGGTCATAATTTCCTGGCTTTTGTTCATTGCCACACCATGCCAACGCCCATCATCACCGCGTTGAAGTGGAACAAAAACCGTCCACTTACCTTTGTCCGGTAACTGCTCTTTTAAACGAGCAACAGCGTCGCCCAGACCACCAACATGCGTAATTTCTTCATTAACCAAACCACATCGGATACTCACCTGACTCATGTCCCACGAAAATCTTCCGTGAGAATACCAAGGGGTCAAACACGTGCCATCCCATCGAGCCAAGCGTACTGTGGTGACCATCTCGCCCAACCGAGTCGGGGTTTTCATGTCTTCCCGCCACTGGTTTACGGTAGCTTCGTATCCCTCCTCCAGCTTGAGCATGTTGATATGAGCGAGGGACTTATCCGCCTGCCATTTAGAATCAGCTTGAATATCACGTTGCTGTAGCGGCACGGGAATTCTATCTGCGCTCTCTAAAAATGCCGCCTCAATCAACTCCCGTGCATCATCCGGCATCTTTAGCTCTTTTTTTTCTGCCAAAAGTTTAGCTGTCAACCAAAGACAACCATGGCTTGGATAGACGAAAGCTGCCTTAGGAAACGCCGCTTTATACCAGTGGTCAGCAACATTATCATCGGGAAGCGGGCCATGAATAATCAGGCGGGGAGACTCCCGTCTGTCTGGTCCTTCTGCCAACTGATTTCCTTGTGCATCACGCGGGTGTCGATGAAGCCGACCGGCACGCTGAATCAGCAGATCCATAGGAGCCAAATCAGTAACCAACAAGTCGAAGTCCAAATCAAGTGATTGTTCAACGACTTGTGTCGCGATCAGCACCTTGCCGCTTCGCTCGTGTGCTGAACTCGTCCTGCCAAAAGCCGAGGTAACGGCACTCTCAATATCCAGACGATCACCCATAGCAAAACGGGCATGGAACAGCATCAAACTATCTTTCGCCAGCCGATCCTTTAACTGTGTATAGCCGTGCAGCGCGTCATGCACGGTGTTTCTAATCCAGCAGACGCACCAGCCCTTGTTTGCCGCTTCCACAATCTGACATATCACTCCTGATTCATCAGCAACAAGGTCTACCGCCACACGACAGCGGCGTTGAGGTGTGGCTTCAATCGGTCTTTCCTGTATCCCAGCTTCCTTGCTATAGGCGGTTGCCAGAGGATAAGCACAGCTTGATAGCACTGGTTTCTGTTGGACATCACAACCACGGGCAAAGGCAGCAATGAAATCACGTCTGATATGTGTCGGCAATGTCGCCGAAAGCAAAATTGCGCTACCACCAAGGGCGGCATGGAAGGCCAGCAAGTTTTGCAGCAACTTGTTCATGTACGGGTCGTAGGCATGGACCTCGTCTACGATCAGGATATGGCTCGCCAGACCGAAGAGCCGCAAGGACTGGAAACGGGCCGGTAACACCGCCAGCAGTGCCTGATCAAGTGTGCCCACACCCACCTCCGCTAAGAGTGCCTTTTTACGATTGTCCGCCAACCATGCTGAGCATTGAGCGGAAGCTGATTCTTCATCTAATGAAGCAGCACTGTGTCCGGCAACCGAGGTCATGAAGGTTTCTGAGAGATGGCGTGCGCCGTGGGCCAGCACAATCGAGGGAGATGTCCCCTTGGTAAACAGCCGCTGGTAGACTTCGATCATGCGGTCATACATGGCATTGGAAGTTGCCATGGTCGGCAGCGCTACAAAAAAGCCGTTCCCGCACCCGGCAGTCATCAACCGCCCAGACAGAAGCAGCGCCGCCTCTGTCTTGCCGGAACCGGTGACATCTTCAAGGATGAAAAGTTGAGGCGAATTTCCAATCGGACAGTGGTCGACAAACGTCTGCAATGGTGTTGGAACAGCTATTTTCGGGAATAGTCCCGAAAACCCGGACAGTTCAGATATTGGCATTCCGGTATTGATCCCCGCTTCACGAATAGCCTGCTCGGCTTGCGGAATGGCGCGAGTTATCCAGTAATCACTAAGTGGCATCATTTCTTCGCAGAATGGGAACCAAGTGTTGTTCGATCCGATCCAGTCGCAGAGTACAGCAAAACCGGCCATCAGCCATGATGCTTTTTTCATCCGTTCTTCAAGTTCAACCGGTGATGGAAGTATATATTCTTCGGGGGGGCCGCAAATCAGTAAGCCAACTTCGCGAGCAAACTGTTCTGCGACGGCGGAATCACTTTCGCCAAAGTAACTGGAAAAATTCAAGGGCAAGCCGTTTATCCCTCTCATCTGCGGCGGTACGCCGTGATGACCGGTATATGCTCTAACAATTGACATAGTGACATCTTGCCAATTGTCGAATGACTCATTTAAGGGGAATGCGAGGTTTTCGTTCTCAAAGGCAGATTTAAGAAAAAGATTACCGAGGCTGTCATGGCGTGCTGTGTATTGCTTAGTGCTGGTAATAGTTTGTAGTTTCTTCAATAGGGCTGGTTGAAGATTTTGAAAACTTTCAGAGAATTTACCTACGTCGTGAAAAGCCAGGAACAGAACCATCCAGCGAGTGCACATTAATTCATCGAGACCCATAATGGTCGCAAATTTGCGTCGCAATACAGCATCCTTCGATAGGAGTACACGACCAACCGCCGCCACGTCCAGGCAGTGATAGGGCAGCAGATGATAACTCCCGTCCTCTGCTGTCTTGCCCCAGTAGCTATAAAACGACTTCACTTTTAATAAATCCTCCACAAACACACCTCCTGATGGCAATGAATTATTGCAAATTCTATCGCCTAATCATGACATAATAAGTCACACCCACCCCATCCCAACAAAAAAAGCGCCGAAGAATTTCATCTCTCAGCGCTGCATGCGTTCCCGTTGATCCACCATCAATCCACATCCCGGCTTCGACCGCGACAAACTTGTGAAAATATTTTTAGAATCAGATTATAAGGGCATCGTGCGACTGCTTACAACCGCAAATGTATCCGGTCAGAAATGAAAACAGGCTGACAAACGGGGGATCGCGCACCACGAGAAAAGGCCCGATGGAAATCCACCGGGCCTTTAATACTGACTTCAGGAAAAATCAGTTCATCAGCGTTTTGATCTTGTCATAGCCGAGATTGTAGGCTTTTTTGTTCAGGTCGAGAAATGCTTCCGGAACCTTGGCAAGAACCGCTTTTTCTCCCGATTCGCGGGAAACAACGTCGGTCAGGGCAATCATCGCACCCAACGCAACGACGTTGGCGACGATTTCACGACCAATTTCTTCTTTAGCCGTCCGAACAATTGCCATCTTCAAGACTTTGAAGTCGCCTTGCGGAATATTTTTAACAAAATCCTCGTCAATCAGCAACAGACCGCCGGATTTAATCCCGTTAGCATACTTGTCAGCAGCTACTTGGGTCATTGCCAGACAGGCATCGACAATCGTCGCCTTCGGATAATCAATCGGACTATCAGAAATGATAACTTCCGACTTTGATGCGCCACCACGGGCCTCAGGACCGTAGCTTTGCGATTGGACCGCATATTTCGACTCAATGATCGAAGCAGCCTCAGCAAGAATGATTCCGGCGGTAATCAGACCCTGACCACCCGCACCGGAAAATCGAATTTCGTATCTTTCAGCCATTTCAATTCTCCTTAAGTGAGATCAGGCGCCTTGCGCCTTTTTGATGACGTTGGCGTACTGGGCAGTGTACTCAGGACGCTCTTCTTTATAAAGAACGCCAGTCAATACCTTGCCTTCAAGTTGCTCAGCTGTCATTTTTGAGGCTGCAGCAACAGGAACCGCCATGTCCTTAAGACGCTTCATCATGTCCGTAACAGAGCGAAACTTGTTACGACGACCATAGGTGGTCGGACAATCATCAAGGACTTCAATGATCGCCATCCCCTTATGTTTAATCCCTTCAGCAATCAGCTTATCGATCTGGGTCGCATGGAACGCCGTAGTCCGGGCAACAAATGTTGCACCGGCACCGATTGCCAACTTACTGATATCGAAGACCGGATCAGGGTTACCATAGGGGGTGGTCGAAGCCATGGCACCGGTCGGGGTACACGGCGAAAACTGACCACCGGTCATGCCGTAGATTAAATTGTTCATTATGACATAGGTCAGGTCGATGTTACGGCGACAGGCGTGGATAAAGTGGTTGCCGCCAATAGCGGTACCGTCACCATCACCGCCGCAGACAATAACATTCATGTCAGGTTTGGCCATTTTAACACCGGTCGCAAATGCGGCAGCACGACCGTGTGCGGTGTGCAGGGTACAGCAATCGAGATAACCGGGAAGGCGGCTGGCGCAACCGATACCGGAGACAATTGCCGTATTATCTCGGTCAAGTTCACAGGTATCCATGGCCCGGATCAGACCTTTCATAACGATTCCATGGCCACAGCCTGGGCACCAGATATGAGGCAACTTGCCGGGGCGGATAGATTTTTCGTAATCGTAAGCCATTAGAGAACCTCCTTGACCTTGTCGATGATCTGGCCGGGATTAATCGGCTCACCATCGACACGCCCGATATGGGCCACTTCACAATTTCCTTTGGCGACACGCTCAACTTCACGCACCATCTGTCCCAGATTCATTTCCGGGCAGATAATCGCCTTGGCTTGTACCGCCAGCTCGGCAACCCGTGCATCGGGGAAAGGCCACATGGTCAGCGGACGAAACATTCCGGCCTTGACACCTTCCTTCCGTAGTTCGTTGACGGCATAACGCGCACTGCGGCTTGTTGAGCCATAGGCAAAGAGCACGATCTCTGCATCTTCAAGCAAATACTCTTCATTTTTCAGAATATCAGCTAAATTCAACATGACCTTGTCGATCTGACGACGTTCTTCAGCATCAACCAACTCAGCCTTGGTCGTCGGGAAGCCATCTTCTGCTTTATTCAGGCCGGTCACATGATAACGATAGCCGCTACCAAAAGCGGCTAAAGGGGGAATCAGCCCTTTACTGGCGTCATAGGGCTTGTAGTCTTCGACAGCAACGGATGGGGCTTCGCGATTGATAACTTCCATTTCGCCAGGCTCGGCGAATTGAACACGCTCGCGCATATGCGCGCAAATTTCATCGATCTGAATCTGTACAGGCATACGATATTTTTCAGCCAGATTAAAGGCTCGGACTGTCTCTTCGTAAATTTCCTGACAAGAAGCCGGAGTCAGAACAATTGCGGCATGATCACCGTGCGTGCCCCACATGGCCTGCTGCATATCAGACTGGCCAGGACCAGTCGGCATCCCGGTTGACGGGCCACCACGCTGAACATTGACAATGACACAAGGGACTTCGGCAATGCAGGCATAGCCGATGAGTTCCTGCTTAAGGGACATCCCTGGGCCGGACGTTGAATCAAGCACCTTGGCCCCGGTCAATGAAGCACCGATCAGGGCAGCGATTGCGGCAATTTCGTCTTCCATCTGAATAAATTTACCGCCGATCTTCGGGAGCTCAATCGACATAACCTCGGCAACCTCGGTTGACGGGGTTATCGGATAACCAGCAAAGAAACTACAGCCAGCATAGAGTGCGCCTTGAGCACACGCCTCGTTGCCCTGCATAAGAGCTACTTTTTTAGCCACGAATTAACCTCCTGTTTCAATTACAGCTTGTGGACTTTAATGGCAAAATCGGGACACCGCAGTTCGCACTGCATGCAAGCGATACACGCTTCGGGGTTCTCAACCTTGACCACGAAAGCATCCATTGCCAACACCTTAGTGGGGCAGAATTCAACACAAATGCTGCACCCTTTACAGTAGCGTTCAATAATTTCCAGTTTAGCTTTAGGACTGCTCATTCCGGGTTTTCTCCTTTACTGTATATATTTCGTCAAAGATGACATGAATAAACGTTGAAGTGGTAACATAACCGGTGAATTTTAATCAAGTTAATTAATGCAGAACTTCGCTATTTACAGTCGAGCTAAAAAAACCTTAAAAAACTTAACCTCGGATAATATTTAAACGATCAGGAGAAGAAAAATAAATGATTTCAGCCAAGAAAGAAGGGCAATGTCACCATTGCCCTTCTAGTCATTTGGCGAACCTTAAAACATCACAAATTCATGCTTCCAACAAGCTCTTTAACTGCGGCAACCGAATGATCAAATTGAGCCTGCTCGGTCGCATCGAGTTTGAACTCAAGGATCTTCTCAACGCCACCGGCACCCAGCACACAGGGGACTCCAACGTAAAAACCGTTAACCCCGAATTCGCCTTGCAGCAGTGCACAAACCGGCAGTACGCGTTTTTGATCTTTGAGGATCGCGCTCGCCATGGCAATCGCCGATGAAGCCGGGCTGTAGAAAGCGCTGCCCGTCTTGAGCAGACGCACAACCTCGCCACCGGCATCTTTGGTCCGGGCAACCATGGCGTCCATCACTTCCTGAGCCTTGGCGGCACTGCCGTACTTCTGCTCAAGGAGTTCCATGACCGGGATCCCCTGCACACTGGCATAACGCACCAGCGGCACCATGGTATCGCCGTGACCACCAAGGGTCATTGCCGTCACGTCTTTAATGGAAACACCGAGTTCCCACGCAATAAAGGAAACAAAACGGGCGGAATCAAGCACCCCGGCCTGCCCCATGACCCGCTCCGGCGGAAAGCCGGTGACCTTCTGACACAGGGTCACCATGGCATCAAGCGGATTGGAAATAACAATGACGAAAGCATTCGGTGCATTGTCACGAATTCCTTCGGCGACGGAAGTCATGATCTTGGAATTGACCTCGATCAGGTCATCACGGCTCATCCCCGGTTTACGCGGCAGTCCGGCGGTGACGATAACAACATCAGCTCCGGCGATGTCTTTGTAGCTGTTGGTTCCGGTCACACTGACATCAAAACCGTCGACCGGAGACGCCTCGGCGATGTCGAGAGTTTTGCCCTGCGGCATATCCTCGACGATATCGAATAAAACAACGTCTCCCAACTCGCGCAGAGCCGCCAGTTGAGCAAGAACGCCACCAATCTGTCCACCACCGATCAGAGCAATTTTAGATCTAGCCATTTCTCTCTCCTTTTATACGGAATAAATTTTGCCGGAATTACAATTGCCGGCTGCGACGGAACCTCAAACGATCCCAGATTATCAAAACCTCATAACATTGCATACAGTATACAAACAACTTTTGGCTGTCAAGACCCTTTGCGCCTTGCAATAATTTTATCCATTTGCGTTTTAAACAACTGTTCTCCTCAATTGAAAAATCAGAAAAAAAGGGCCAAGACGTGAACGCCCAAGCCCTTTTTTTGACACAGCAATGGATTACATGGCGTCGATTATTGCGTTCAAGGTCGCGCTCGGGCGCATCGCCTTGTCAGCTTTAACAGGATCGGGATAGAAGTACCCGCCGATGTCAACCGGGGAACCCTGGCAGTCGATCAGTTCAGCATCGATCTTTTTGACGTTCTTTCTGAGCTCAGCGGCAACTCCGGTGAAACGGGACTTAAGATCAGCGTCCTTGTTTTGGGCAGCGAGAGCCTCTGCCCAGTAGAGAGCCAGGTAGAAACTGGCTCCGCGATTGTCAATTTCCCTGACCTTACGCGACGGCAGTTTCTGGTTCTCAAGATACTGGCCAATTCCGGCGTCGAGGGTCTCGGCGAGGATTGCAGCCTTCGGGTTATTGTCGGCTGCAGCAGCCTGTTCCAGAGACGGAACCAGGGCGCAGTACTCGCCGAGAGAGTCCCAGCGGATGTGGCCTTCTCTGAGGAACTGCTCAACATGCTTCGGAGCAGAACCACCTGCACCGGTCTCGAACAGACCACCACCAGCCAGCAAAGGAACGATGGAGAGCATGCGGGCCGAGGTCCCCAGTTCGAGGATCGGGAACAGGTCGGTCAGGTAATCCCGTAGCGCGTTGCCGGTTGCCGAAATAGTGTTCTCACCCCTACGAACCCGCTTAATGGAGAAGTTCATCGCATCTTGTGGTGCCATAATGCTGATATCCAAACCGGCAACATCAAACTCAGGGAGATACTTGTTAACCTTCTTGATGATTTGTGCATCATGTGCACGGTTTTCATCGAGCCAGAAAACGACCGGCTCACCGGAAGCTTTCGCACGGGTTACTGCCAACTTGACCCAGTCCTTGATCGGTGCGTCTTTCGCCTGACAAGCGCGGAAAATATCGCCTTCAGCAACTTGCTGCTCAAGCAATGTCTCACCAGCGAAGGTGACGATACGAATCGTACCTGCGGCAGGGGCCTGGAAGGTTTTGTCATGGGATCCGTACTCTTCAGCTTTTTGAGCCATCAGACCAACGTTGGCAACACTCCCCATGGTGGAGGGATCAAACTGGCCGTTAATGTTACAGTCTTTAATAATTTCACGATAAATAGTTGCATAACAACGGTCAGGAATCATCGCGATGGTATCTTGCAGTTCGTCCTGCCGATTCCACATCCGTCCCCCATCACGCACAACGTTCGGCATCGAAGCATCGATAATAACGTCATTAGGAACATGCAGGTTGGTGATGTTCTTACGCGAGTCAACCATCGCCAGAGCGGGCATCTCAACGTAACAGGCATTGATATCTGCTTCAATTTCAGCCTGTTTGGCGGCCGGAAGCCGATTCAGCTTTGACAACACATCGCCGATACCGAAGTTGATGTTAGCACCAATTTCTTTAATAGATTCTGCGTGCTTATCGAGAGCGGTCTTGAAATAGATTGAAACGGCATGACCAAACATGATTGGATCAGAAATTTTCATCATTGTTGCTTTAAGGTGCAGAGAAAGAAGAACGCCTTTCTCTTTGGCTTCTGCGATTGTTGCGCGGTAGAAATCACGCAGAGCAGCAACATGCATGACAGATGAATCAAGAACTTCACCTGTTTGCAAGGACAGCTTGTCTTTAAGAACAGTAACAGCACCATCAGCACCGACGAATTCGAATTTCACGTCAGTTGCTTTGTCCAGTGTAACTGATGTCTCAGTCCCATAAAAATCGTCAGCGTCCATGTGGGCAACGCGACACTTGGAGGTGCCGGGCGCGGGCCACGGTTGCATCATGCGGTGCGGGTTCTTCTGGGCGAATTTTTTAACCGAAGCCGCCGCGCGACGATCAGAGTTACCCTCACGCAGAACCGGGTTAACAGCGGAGCCAAGACACTTGGCAAAACGCGCTTGCAGTGCTTTTTCTGCATCATTTTTCGGTTCTTCGGGATAATCAGGGATTTTGTACCCCTTTGCCTGAAGCTCGGCGATTGCTGCTTGCAATTGAGGAACCGACGCACTGATGTTCGGCAATTTAATAATGTTGGCTTCCGACTTCTGCACCAGCTCACCCAGAGCCGCCAGGTTATCGGCAACCTTCTGCGCTGCGGTCAAATTCTCCGGAAAGTTCGCCAGGATCCGACTTGGCAGCGAAATGTCCATGGTCTCGACATCTACGCCGGTGCCTTTGCAGAACGCCTGAACGATCGGCAGTAAAGCGTAAGTCGCCAAGGCTGGTGCTTCATCAATTTTGGTCCAGATAATTTTTGCCATTTTTCTCTCCTTCGATAGTTTCGGTATGACCAGATACATAAACAAAAGACGAACATCAATTCGCCCTGTCAGAGTCTGAATCCCCTGGCGCTGGTGTCACCGTGCACCGCGCCAAAGATTGTATACAGTATACAAGCGCCCAAAAGCTGTCAAGGGAAAAGCTCGCGCAAGAAGACGCTCAAGGGGATCTGGTCGTGCCGTTATGAACCGGGAAAACTTCAGATTTACGTGCCCACTCGCGCGCCGCTTCGAGTTCTTCAACCGAAAGGTTGCGTGGCACGCTGAGAACTTGTCCGGGATAGATGGTGCGAGGATCTTTGATTTGATCGCGGTTTGCCTGATACAGTAATGACCAGAGCAGGGCATCACCGTACAGTTCAGGCTCGGCAGCAATCGTCCACAACGTTTCGCCCGCCTTGACAACATAGGCTTTGGTGAGCAGTTCAGTGCGGCGTTCGACAACGGATGAAGCCGGACTCGTGTCAACGGGCAATTGAGTCACGGCCCCGGTTCGGGGGGGAGCAGCTGTCGCCACCTCCCGATCTGCTGACATCTCCATCTCCGGTAATGAGGGAGGGGGCTGCTGCGAAGCAGGGTCGAGCGACGCAACAACCGGCGAGCCCTCTTCAGCAGAGGGTGCAGCAACCGGGGTGGTATCACGCGGCTGCGGTGGAGGTGCAACGGTACCCGAGCAACCGGCGCAAAGTGAAAGCAGAAACAAAAATATACTAGAGAAAATAATTTTCACTTTAACCTTACTGGCATCGCAAAAAGTCCGCCCTACTGCGTTACGCTGGTTTTTCATGACCTCGACCTACCTGATCTAGGTCTTCGCCCCGGAAAAACCACCAAGCCTTGGAGGACGAAATTTTTGTTGAGCCATCCTTTGAGTTTTGGCGAGTGCATCAACCTTAAAACCCGGCACAGGAAATCTCATTAATTCGTTGAGTCAGCAGTTTTTGGTTTAACCGTAGAGCGAATTGCCAGTTCCTGAAGCTGCTTCTGGTCAACCGCATTCGGCGCTTCAGACATCAGACAGGTTGCCTTTTGAGTCTTCGGAAAGGCGATGACATCACGAATTGATTCAGCGCCGGTCAGGATCATCATGATCCGGTCAAGGCCAAAAGCGATTCCGCCATGGGGGGGCGCACCGTATTTCAGCGCGCTCAACAAAAATCCAAACTTTTCTTCCGCTTCTTCGGCACCGATACCGAGCAGCTCAAACATGCGGCTTTGCACCGTCTGGTCGTGAATACGGATACTGCCACCACCGATCTCGGAACCATTCAGAACCAGGTCATAGGCTTTGGCGCGCGCCTTCCCCGGATCAGTATCGAGCAACACAACATCTTCGTCGAGCGGCGCGGTAAAGGGGTGATGTACCGCCATGTGCCGTTTTGCTTCTGCATCCCATTCGAACAGCGGGAAATCGGTCACCCAGGAAAACTTGAACACGTTCGGATCGGCCAACCCCAGCTTGCGCCCCAGATGCCCGCGCACCCGGCCCAGCGATTCGTTGGCAACTGATGCGGTATCCGCCACGAACAGCAACAGATCTCCCGGCGCGGCAGCTAAGCGTGCTGCGATTTGCTCCAGTTCCTCGGCGGTAAAGAATTTAGCGATCGGGGACTGCCAGGTTCCGTCGTTTTGAATCTTGACCCAGGCCATGCCTTTGGCCCCATAGATCGCAGCAAAAGCAGTCAAGTCATCGAGCTCTTTGCGGGAGAAGGTTGCGCCTCCCTTGACGTTAAGGCCCTTGACCATACCACCACGTCCGGCAACATCGGCAAAGACCTTGAAACCGCAGCCCTTGACGATAGTGGTAATTTCCTTGAGTTCGAGATCAAAACGCAGGTCGGGGTTATCTACGCCATAGCGATCAAGCGCCTCGGCATAACTCATTCGCGGCATCGGCAGTTCAAGCTCGATATTGAGTGCTGACCTAAAAATTTCCGCGATCATCCCCTCCATGATATCCATGATGTCATTACGATCAACAAAACTCAGTTCGCAATCGATCTGGGTAAACTCAGGTTGCCGATCGGCACGCAGATCCTCATCACGAAAGCATTTGACAATCTGGAAGTAACGATCAAATCCGGCAACCATCAACAACTGCTTGAAGATTTGCGGGGACTGGGGGAGCGCATAAAAGTTCCCCGGATTGACCCGGCTCGGCACCAGATAATCACGCGCCCCTTCGGGGGTGCTTTTGGTCAGAATCGGGGTTTCAATTTCGAGGAAATTATTCACTGTCAGGTAGTTACGCACCGTTTGTGCAACCTTGTGGCGCATTATCAGGTTCTTCTGTATCGATTCGCGGCGCAGATCGAGATAGCGATATTTAAGACGCAGGTTTTCCGCGACATCGGTAAATTCATCGAGCATAAAAGGGGGTGTCTGCGCAACACTCAGAATGCGCAATTCACGAATCTCGACTTCGACTTCTCCGGTCGACATATTGGCGTTGACCGTCCCCTCGGGGCGGTGTGAAACGACGCCTTTGGCCGCGATGACAAATTCGCCACGCACGCGCTCTGCCTTTAAGTGCGCGGCGGGATCACGATCGGGATCAAGTGCCAGCTGGGTAATGCCTTCACGATCACGCAGGTCGATAAAGATCAGACCACCGTGGTCACGACGGCGATGCACCCAGCCCATCAGACAGGCCTCCTGCCCAACATTGGCGGCGCGCAAATCACCACAATAATGTGTTCGTTTCCAGTCTCCAAGGATATCGTTCAAGAGAGGTCTCCTTTTATAATCAATAAAATGGGATCGGTTCGCTTCGTAGCCGCGAATTATAGACGCGTCGTCAAAGCGCCGTCAAGGGCAATCCGTGAGCAAACCAATCGTTGTACCAACAAATCTTCCGCAGCGGACAGCGCAAGAGGTTCCTGGTCTCCGCTTGTCATGTCGCGCAACACCCCGGCACCAGCGGCCAGTTCGGTCTCGCCGATGATCAAGGTATAGGCTGCGCTCAACTTGTCGGCGCGCTTGATCTGGGCTTTCAAGCTGCGCCCGGCATAGTCCATCTCGACCCTTACCCCCCGCCGCTGCAAACGGGTCATTAATATAAATGCGGCCCGTTGAGCGCCTTCACCAAGGGCCGCAATAAAGAGCGCCGGTTTCTCGACCAGCTGGCGGTCCTCCCCTTTCAGCAGCGCCAGACGTTCGACCCCCATGGCGAAGCCAATCCCCGGCAACGCTGGCCCGCCGAGTTCCTGAATCAGCCCGTCGTAACGCCCTCCGGCCGCGACGGCGTTCTGGGCACCCAGATTATTGGTGACCATCTCGAACGTGGTTTTGGTGTAATAGTCGAGTCCGCGCACCATCCGGGGATTGATCTCATAATCGACCTCCAGATCATCCAGCGCCCGCCGCACGGCATGGAAATGGTTATCACAATGATCACAGAGGTGGTCAATCATTGCCGGAGCGTCTGCGGTCGCGCTGTTGCAGCCGACCGCCTTGCAGTCGATAACCCGCAGCGGGTTGGTCAGAAAACGCCGTCGACAGTCCTCGCAAAGCGCGTCAATTCGGGTCGCAAGATAGCTGATCAATGCTTCACGGTAAGCCGGGCGACACTCCTTGCAGCCCAAGGAATTGATCTGCAAAGAGACATCGGTGATCCCGACTTCAGCAAAGTAATGGCACAACATGACCAGCACCTGGGCATCAATCCGGGGATCATCCTCGCCGACAACCTCGGCACCGATCTGATGAAATTGACGGTAACGTCCTTTTTGCGGACGTTCATAGCGAAACATCGGTCCCATGTAATAGAGTTTGGTCAACGGATCAAGGTTGAACAGTTTATGTTGAATCAATGAGCGCATCACCGGTGCGGTCCCCTCGGGGCGCAGGGTCAATGAATGATCGCTGCGATCAGCAAAGGTGTACATCTCCTTTTCAACGATATCTGTCGTTTCACCAATCGAACGTTTGAACAATTCGGTTTTTTCAACCACCGGAACCCGAATTTCATTGAATCCGTAGCAGCCAAAAACCCGCCGTGCGCTTGCTTCAAGATATTGCCAGACCGCTATTTCAGCGGGCAAAATATCATTCATTCCTTTAATACCGGTGATTGCCACGGTGCACTGGTTCCTTTCAATAAAAAAGGACGCCCGCACGCTCCGCACACGGAACGTTACAGATCATCCTTGATGGCCTGGCCATCTGAGTCTTTTTTTTTTGCGAGTGTACCATCCTTGATGCTCTCGCAAAAACTCATGGGATGGCTAAGCAAAAATTTCGTCCTCCAAGGCCTGGTGGTTTTTCAGGGGCGAAGACCTACATCAGGTAGGTCGAGGTCCTGAAAAATCAGCGTAACGCAGTAGGGCGGACTTTTTGCGACGCCATCATCGTTGAAACTGGATGAGCAAGAAGCTATTTAACTTGTGACACAAAGTCCCCCTGCCAATCTGCGGCGGGATGGTTTTCGATAAGAATATCACAGCGCCGGGCCAGAACACGTGACGCCTGATCGTTATATGTGAGCGCCGCTGATTCGAACCGCTCCCGCGCGGCAGAAAATTCCTTGCGCCGATAGAGCATCAGGGCTTCTTCGTAGCATGCCTGCAACGCACCCTGCCCTTCAATGAGTTCAAAAATAGGCACCGGTCGTTTCTTCCCCTTGACGCGCACAAAATCCAGTTCGCGGAAAGTGAAATGATCACCCACCGCGCGGCGCGTTGATTCACTGACGATAATTTTGGTGCCATACGCCTTGTTCAACCCTTCCAGCCGGGAGGCGAGGTTGACATTGTCACCAATAACCGTGTATTCCATCCGGTTCTGTGAACCGATATTCCCGGCAACGACCGGCCCGCTATTGATGCCGATCCCCACCGACAACGGTGCTTTCCCTTGCAGCGTCAATTCATGGTTAATTTCATCCACAATCAACTGAATCTCAAGCGCGCACCTGACCGCCCGCTCCGGCTCCGAACCGATCGACAACGGCGCGCCGAAGAGCACCATGACCGCGTCCCCCATGAATTTGTCCACCATACCATCGTATTCCCCGACAACCCGCACAACATCGCTGAAATAACGATTTAGAAACTCAACCACTTCAGGCGGGGATAAATCTTCGGCCAGTGAGGTAAAACCACGAATGTCACTGAAGAGGATAGTAACCTCTTTTTCCTCCCCGCCCAGTTTCAGCTCATCTTTATGCTGAAGAATCTGTTCCGCCAACGGCTTGCTGACATAGCGCTCGAAGGTGTTTTTAATAAACTCCTTCTCTCGCAGGCTGGTCGCCATCTCGTTGAATGCGTCAGTCAACAGGCCGAACTCATCGCGCCGCCGCAGCTCAATCCGCTGGTCAAAGTTGCCCTCGCCAATAGCGCGGGCCCCGGCAACCAGAGCATCAACGGGCCGCACCGAAATGGCCGCCAGAAAATACGCCGAGAAACCGCCTAACAGAAGGACAATAGCGATAAAAAACCCCATCCGCGTCCGCATCGCATTGATCGCCTGAATGATGATCTCCTCGGAAAGTCCGAGATGGATTTCACCCAGCTTGATGATATCCCGGTCAGCCAGCGTAACAATCGGTACGCTCAGGTCAAGGACGTCCACCCCCTTGCCGGGGATCCGAAAGACGCGATAATCATCATCGGCAATGAACTCCGGACGGCTGCCGGGGGGCAACAGAAAATGTTCACCGACCCGGTCGATATTGTCGGCAGCCTTGACCACACCCTTTTCATCAAGGATCAACGCATAACGAATACCGGCTGACTTGATAGCCGTTTTTACCGCCGAAAAGAGGTAGATATCGTCACCGGTCAGCAGCGGGTCCTCGACATTGAACGCCACTCCGCGGGCAATACCGACCCCTTTGCGAATGTTCTCATCGATCAATGATGAACGGATATCCTTTTCGAGCAGGACCATCGCACCGAGCATCATCAAGGTACTGAAAAGAGCCAGCAACACCGCAAACTTGAAGCGCAAACTGGAAAATATCCTGATTTCAGCCATCGTGACGGTCCTTGATGAATTGTTGTTTGCGCTGCGCTTTTTCCAGGTTGCGGCGCGCTTTTTCGTGCTCCGGGTTCAGTTGCAAAACTTGCTGCCAGGCGGTGATGGCCTCGGCATATTGACCACCGGTATAATATTTAATTCCGTCAAGGTAAAGTGTGTCAAGGTCAACCGCCTGCAACCCTTTGCGACGTAACACGTCAAGTTTTTCGATTCCCGCCTTTGCCTGGCGCTGATAAGGATCAAGCTTGAGAACCTGCTGATAATAATTTTCGGCGCGCGACCAGTCCTGCCCTTGCAAGGCTGTATCGGCACTTGTCAGCAGCCCTTGCAGTTGCGCCTGACTGCGTGTCCGGCACTCTTCAAGACCGCTGATCGCCTGAGTATTCCCCGGTTCAATATCAACCACCTGACGATAAGACTCCATCGCCTGGCGGAACTGATTGTCGCGCAACAGCTCCCTGGCAACGGCGAGCTTTTCGGTGACCATCTGCGTCGCTCTTTGTTCAAGCTGCGCCAGCCCCAACGTTGCTTCGGTGTGATCGGGAACCTGGGTCAAGACCTGGCGGTAGATATTTCGCGCGCGCTGAAATTCCTGTTGATCGGCATAACGCCCTGCCGTGCGCACCAAAGCGGTGATTTTACGATTAAACCCTGCATCAAGTTCCGCAAGTTCCGCGCGAATCTCCGGATCTTCACGCAATTGCAGCGCTTTGTGGAAATGCTTCCGAGCCTCGGTCAACCGACCGGCTTCTCCAGCACGACGTGCCCAGCGCAGCTCTTCGATGACCAGCGATGACACCAGGGCATCGGTCTTGGCCAACCCCTCCTCGGCGCCGCGCAGGGCAGGCTCAAGAAGTTGCGCCGCGACAAAAGCCAGCCGCGCCAGGTCAAGCTTGCCCTCCCCCAAAGCGGATTCGCCCTGCCTGACCTGCTCTTCAGCGTAAGCCAATCGCAAGCGTGCCACCGCTTGTCGACCTTCCTTGCCCCGCACATTCTCCGGTTCCAGTTGCAGCGCCTGGAGATATGCCGCTTCAGCGTCAGCAAAGCGCTGGTCGGCTAACGCCGCATCCGCATTGGCCAGGGTCGCCTCAATTTGCGCCCGCAAGGCGACCAAGGCTTCCTTTTCAAGTCCTGAACCGGTCGGATGGGCGGGAATCAACCGCAGCCCCTGACGCACTTCTTCAAGTGCCGGTAACGGTTTATTCTGCGCAATCAACGCCGTTGCCGCAGCAAAGAAACTTTCCGCCTGACGTGTCAGTACAGAACGGCAGTCTTCGCTATAGTTCCTCGCCCGGGGGTCGGCGGGATTGATTTTCAACATCTCTTCAAAGCGGCTCAAGGCGGCCCGATAGTCCTGCTGGTCATAACAACGGCGGCCGTCAGCAAACAATGCGTCAAGCGCACCGGCCTCTGCGGTTACCAGATTCAATATCGCCCCCTGATGCACAGGGTCTTTACGCAAAACCGCCTCATAGCTGTCACGCGCGGCAACGAACTCACTCAGCAACAGATGGATATTCCCCGCCAGGAACAACTCTTCTGCGGTAACATCAGATGCAACCAGAATTACTCTCAAGGCATCAAGAGCAGACTTTGCCTTGCGCTGTTCAAGAAGTTGCAGGGCAACGTTATACAACAGCTCGCGGACGCCTTGACGAACATCCCCCTCAGCCCAACGATAGGCACGGTGCAATATCGTCACAGCAGCGTCCAGACGTGCTTCACGATAATCGATATAACCAAGATAATACTGGGCCAGAGGGCTCTCAGGTGAAGTTCCCAGTGCGTGACGCAACGCCTCTCGCGAAGCAACCAGATCCTCTTTTTCGAGCATTTTCATAGCGTAATTGAAGTGCAGGGAAAAGACGTACTCCCGTATCGAAACATCATCGGGGAATGCCCCCAGATAGCGGTTAAAGGCTGCCAGCGCCAGGTCGTCTTGCCCGTTACGGGCGTACATGTCACCGAGTAATCGCTCAACTTCACGCCGTTCCGGGTTCATCGCGAGAACGCGCTTGAACAAGCGGATGGCCTCTTCCCGTTTATCCTGTTCAAAGTTGATCACGGCCAGATTATAGTAGGCATCAACCAGGGGGTAGATATCCGGATTTTCTGTCGCCCCGAGGGCCTCAGCCTGCTCCAGGTGGAGCACCGCACTGTCGTTGTCACCAGCCTGCAAACAGGCAATCCCGAGGTTGTAGTTGGCCTCCACCGAATCCTGAAATGCCGGATAGGCAAGACGCAATTCGATCAAAGCGTCGGCAGTCTGCCCCCGGCCGAGCAGAGCAACCCCCAGATAATAGCGTAATTTGAGATTGTCAGGGTCAACCTCCAGCGCGCGCCGATAGCGATCCACCAAAGAGATGACCGGTTGTTCAGCAGTGTTGGCAGAAGAAGGGGATTGAAGTCCAGGAACAGCCAGAAAAAGTAAAAAACAGGCCAGAAGAATGGTTTTTGACACTATCAACCAGCAATCTCCCAGGCACCGCGAATAACGTTACGCTCTTTTTTTCCGTCATACATGGCCCGGTCAGCCAGCTCAATAATCATCTGCATATCGGTAGCATTTTCCGGATAGGTGGCATAACCAACGGTAGCGGTCACACGGAAGGGACTGCCGCAATCAGAGGTGAAAACATGACTTTCGATCGCCGCCCGAATCCGCTCGGCAACAACCGCCGCTCCCTTGGCATCTGTTTCCACGAGAAGGGCCGTAAACTCATCCCCCCCGTAACGAAACAGCGAATCGACCTCACGAACACTCTGCCGCAGCTGCTCGGCAACGACGACCAGCGTGTTACTGCCGGTGAGATGGCCGTAGGTATCGTTAACCTCTTTAAAATGATCAAGGTCGATAAAAATCAGGGAGAAGTTCAGCCCATAACGATCAGACCGACTGATCTCACGATCAAGAGCAATTTGCTGAAAACGGTAATTATGGAGACCGGTAAGATCATCCGCATACATCAGATCACGGGCGCCCTGAAAGCGGTAGGCATTTTCAAAACCGAGACCGGCCTGTTCGGCAAGAAACAATATATTATCGAAGGATGATGAAGAAAAATCAGCGCCTGGCGGATTAAACAGCACCAGACTGCCGCGCAAGGTCTTTTCACAATAAAGGGGGCAAACACAGAGCCGCTGGAATGCCTCCGTCAACGGTCTTTTCAGGGTCAATTCAGCGGCATCAAAAAAATGCATATCAATCAGTTCAGGCAAGCGCGGCACAAGTGCCTGGGCCACAACCATGGCGTCAGCCTCTTCAAGACCGACGACAGCGTTGAGACGATAAATCGCGCCGTCTTCGTACATAAAAACAAAGCCGCGCTGACTCGTTGCCTCAGCAAGAAGGACTTTCATTGCCATCGGCAACAGGCGATCAATTTCGAGCAACGAGGCCAGATTCTGCCCCTTGCGAAAAAGTTCCAGCTGTGAACGCAACAGGCTGTTTTCACTCACCAGTCGCTGTTGTTCGAAACAGGTGCGAACGAGGTGGCGGAGTTCGTCGGGGTTGAATGGTTTGATCAGATAATCGCGGGCGCCATTTTTGAGCGCTTCGATGGCCGTATCGAGGGTAGCATGCCCGGTTGCAAAGATGACGTCAGGGGGGGTTTCCAGAGAACGAATACGTTTCAGCAGATCCAGGCCGCTCAATCCGGGCATGACCATGTCGGTCACAACCACGGATATTCCCCCTTCGTTAATTCGTTTGAGCGCTGCAGAGCCTGAAGCTGCGGTCTCCACCCAATAGTCGTCCTCACTCAGAACCTCACTAAAGAGGCGCCGAAAAAATATTTCGTCATCGACGACTAAAACCGCAGCCTTTGCTGCTTGTCCGAAGCTTACCTTCATAATTGACGACATTAGCAAGGAGATCTATATTTTGTCAATAAAAAGCCTGTTTTTTCGAGTATTTCACCTGCCATTTTCGCCCTTGTGAAGAAAAGATCGTTGTTCCATGCTGGTCTGTTTGATAGAGGAGCAGACCACGTTCTGCCACCGCCCGCACAATTTCCGGATGAGGCAGTCCGTAACGATTACCAAAACCGGCCGAGGCAAAGACCATGTGCGGAGATAAAAAAGAGATCAGATCGAGCGGTCGGGAATAACGACTTCCATGATGGGGCAACTGCAGCAGCGTTACCGGCCCGTCAATCCCTCCCTGCATCAAGGCGGTAACCCCCGATGAACCAAGATCACCGGTCAGCAACACCCCGTCAGCGCCGAACGCTGCATACACCACCAGTGAACGATCGTTTTCATCTTCAGCAATAAAAGGCGGCCCCCAGATACCAAAGCGGAGGTCTTGGTGAACTGTCAACCAATCCCAGCCGGAACCGAAGATACGTCGGGGAATATTTTTCTGTCCTAATATTTCAGCCAAACCTCGAGGAAGTTGGCTGGTAACACCGCCGTGCCAGAATTCTTCAACCGGAAAGTTTTCCAGCACATAAAACAGGCCCTTGTAATGATCTGGATGATTATGTGTCAAAATCACCGCGCTTAACTTTTGAACCCCGAGCCGCCCGAGAGCCGGGGCGAGCAGACGCTCACCGACATCGAAGGTATCTCCGTAAAGACCGCCGCCATCAATCAGATAATGCGTCCCGTCCGGAAGCGACAAGAGCAGCGACTCCCCTTGCCCGACACTGAATGCGGTCAGATTTAAATCTCCAGCAGGTAATATCGGGTTGGCATACAGCACAGCAGCGATCAGCACCCCGACCACAATACCTTTAATGCGCAGGCTGGCTGGCAAAAACCAGCCCCAGCAAAAAATGGCAACGAGCACAACGTGCCATGCAGCGACCTGACAGGAAAACGCGCCTGCGGGAAAGATATTTAATAGCCCCTCGACGATCACCAGCATGGCGGTCAGCATCACCCCACAGCCGGTAACAGCGACCGCGGCAAGGGACGGTGCAACCGGAACGGCCAACACGCCGATCAACGCCAATGGAATCGCCACTCCACCGATCAAGGGGACGGCAACAAGATTCGCAACGATGCCAAGGAATGACAACTGATGGAACTGCCAGAGCACCACAGGAGCAGTGGCCAACGTCGCGGCCAGCGTCACCAGCACCAGATCAGTCATCAACCGCACCAGTTTCAAACGGCAGGAAAAACGTGATCGCCAGCGGGGGATTGCTACAACAATCCCCGCAACACCAGCCACAGACAACTGCAACGATGGTTCAAAGAGTGCCAGCGGGTCGATCAGCAACAACAGCAAAACAGCGGCTATCAACAGTTGCAGCGGCGCGGTCCGGCGGTACATCGCGAGGAGCAGAGCCGCGCCGGAAAACATCAGAAATGCCCGCTGCAAAGACATCCCGGAACCCGCCAGTATGAGATAGATGCCCAGGAAGGGGATCATTGCCACGGGCAAATAGCGGCGCGGTGGCACCATCTGCAACAGATATGTGGAGCGGCGCCAGAAAAATAGCAACAGGACATAAAGCCACCCGGAGACCAGTCCCAGATGTAAACCTGATACCGCAAACAGGTGAGCAACACCACTTCGGGCTAAAAGTTTCTGCTCTTGCGGTGTTACCTGACCACGGTCGCCAAGGACCAGTGCCCGCGTGAGCGCTGCAACCGGCTGTGGAAGTGCGCTATCAACACACGCAGCGGTTAATTCACGCCACCGCGCAATAAAGGAAAGGCCGCTTTTTGGCGGCTCGCTTAATATGGCAACCGCGTCACCGTTAGCGACGGAACCAGTGACGAAAATATCGCGGCGGGCAAGATATCTGACATAATCGAACTCACCGGGGATGCCAAAATTGCGCGGCGAGCGTAATTTTGCCGTCGTGCGTAGCGTTTGCCCGACCCGCAACAATGGGGGGTTGTCCCAGATGTGCAAACGGACAATGACCCCCTCCAGCTCTTTCATCCACCGCTCTGCAAAGTAACGGGACACCGTCAGGTCGCAACGGACGCGACCGTCGTGGCGTATGTCGACATTGGTCACGACACCTTCTACAACAATCACCTGCCCGGTGCGTTCCAGGAGCAAATGATCTGCTGAAGAAGGGGTGGTAAACAGCTGATATTGAACAATTCCGAGCAGTATCAGGGTGATTGCGGGGAGCACGAGCAAGGCATGGGAACGCAGCGACCGCCACAAGAACAACGGCCAGCCAATGAGCAGTGGCGCTAGCGGAAGCAGATAGCTCAGCGCAGGGGGTTCAACCCAGGCACCCAGGAGAAGCCCTGAACAATAAGCTGCAAGGCAGAGGCCACCTCCCTTCATCGCCGGTTACATTGCGCGACTCAGCGCGATACGCCGAGCGCCGCAAGGATCTTTAACGTGCCGTTGGCCGCGTCGATCAAGGGCAGATCATCGTCGGCCAGTCCGGCCAGCTGGCGATAATCCCGGTCGCTATCGGAACGCCGTTGAAGAGTGACAAGATCGATCCCGGCACGTGGCGGCAAGTCAACGGACAACCGGTTGGTCCCCGCGTTGAAGCGAAATGTCCCGACCACCCGCGAATCAAGATATGCCGGGAACTCAACCATTTGCTCCACCCGTCCATTCACCGTCACCTTGACGGGGCGATTCGCGGCGGCACGCATGGTGACTTGATAGAGCCCCTCCCGTTCAATCGTCAGCGGCAATTCCAGCCGCGCCGTTCCGGCGCCCATCCGTAACCATTTGCCACCACTCGGGGCACCGAGGTGTCGTGCGTCAACGATCTTTGCGCGATCCGTATTGCCAATAACCTCGGCCTCAACCAGAATTGTTTCATCACTGAGGGGCAGCAGCTGTTCAAGGCCCACCACCTGTACCGCGGTGCGCGCGATAACCCCGACGGTCAGCGGCGCGTCTGCCTGCCACCCTTGTGGCGGAGCAATCCGCCGGGCATGCTCCCCTTCCAGTTCCAGATAATCAAGCGAGGCATTCGGCGGGATATCAACCACCACCTCCAGCGGCCCGGACATCAATGCAACCGCACCAAGGGGCACGCGGCTGAACATTTGCGAGCCATCAGCGGTCAACACCTTGGCGCCGATATGAAAGCGAAACCCGGCCAGACGCAGATTCGCCGTCAATTGATACTTTCCGGCTAACGGTAGCAGAAAATTCAAATGAACCTTGGTTGGGGCAGCGATCCCGCTGACCCAGCCCGAGCCACTGAACCGTCCATAGTTACGAAAATTTTTAACCGACACGGAATCCAGTTGCTGTTTCGCCTCTTCCGCCTCGACACGCAACAACCGGGTGCCGCTGAGAATCGCCAGATAATCTTCAGTTCGCGGCTGGTCGGGCAGACCAAATGACCAGCCGCAGGCATCAACCAGGCCGACCATCCAACTCTTTTGCGTCTGTTCAAAAATGCCTCGTTCGACATCCGCCGCAGTCGCCTGCGGGGCTGAAGTTGAACGCGGAACCTTTTCGTACTGATTGAGGATTGACGGGTCGAGCACCGACGGATCAAGTTCAGTCTGAGCGGCCACCGCTTGCCCCGCCGCCAGCAAAACAACGACCAGCCAAACCAGCAACCGGGCCACCAGCGGGGAACGCATATCAATACAGGACATGATCAAGCCTCTTTTTCCATATCGCGAGCCATCCCCAGGCGTCTGATTTTTTCCACCAGCGTGGTGCGGTTCAAGCCGAGCAACGCGGCCGCGCGGGCCTTGACGCCATTGCCAGAATCAAGGGCCTGGATAATCATGTCGCGTTCCAGTTCAGCAACCATTTGCGGCAAATCGATCCCCTTCTCCCCCAGTTTTGGCCAAACGGGTGATTGCGTCGGGCGACGTCTGCAGCGGCGTAATGCCAACGGTAAATCTTCCGCAGTAATTCGGTCACCATCGGTTAATGCAACGGTCCGTTCAATGATGTTCTCCATCTCACGCACATTCCCCGGCCAGTCATATTCTTCCAGAACCTCCAGAGCGTCGGCTTCAAGAACCATCTCTGGTCGGTTCATTCCAACCTGCTGCTTATGCAAAAAATGTTTTGCCAGTAACGCGATATCCTCTCGACGCTCACGTAACGGCGGCAACACGACCGGGATGACATTTAGTCGATAGTAGAGATCTTCACGAAATTGTCCACTGGCCACCTGTTGTTCAAGGTCAGCATTCGTCGCTGAGATCACCCGCACATTGAGTTTCATCTTGTGACTCGATCCGACCCGTTCAATTTCGTGTTCCTGAAGCACCCGCAACAGTTTCATTTGCAGATGCAATGGCATCGTCCCAATTTCGTCAAGCAGTATCGTTCCCCCGTCAGCGGCCTCAAACTTGCCATATTTGTCCGCAATCGCCCCGGTGAAGGAACCACGAACATGACCAAACAGTTCCGATTCAAGCAAATCCGCCGGAATCGCGCCACAGTTAATCGCCACAAATGGTTTTTCCTTACGCGGTCCATTATAGTGAATCGCGCGCGCGACCAGCTCTTTACCGGTGCCCGATTCGCCAAGAATCATAATGGTCGAATCGGTATGGAGAATTTTTTCCAGCCGCGAAAAGACCTGCTGCATCGCCAGACTGTTGCCGATCATGTTGTCAAATTTGTATTTACCGCGCAGTTGCTGACGCAGATAAAGGTTCTCTGCCATCAGACGACTTTTATCCACCGCCTTGGAGACCAGAATCTTGAGCTTTTCGAAATCGACCGGTTTGGTGATGTAATCGAAGGCGCCCTCCTTCATCGCCTCTACCGCTGTTTCCGCCGACGCGTGTCCGGTAATCAGGATGACATTCGTCGCGGGGGAATCTTCCTTGATCCGTTTGAGAATATCAATGCCGCTGACACCGGGAAGGAAGAGGTCGGTCAGCACCACGCCGTAAGTCGATTCAGCCAGCAATTCAAGAGCCGCCTCACCACTGTCCACCGTTGTGACCCGGTAACCGGCGGTGCGCAACAGTAGCGTCAGCGCCTTACGGTTGCCATCATCATCATCGACCAGGAGAATTTTTGCAGAATACTTGGCAGGCACAAGTCCACTCCGTGAAATGAAACGTCATAAGATTGACGGATCGTACTTTACCACGGAGCGGTGTCAGGAGCAACGTAATTTAGCAGCAACTGTAGAGCGGGCTATCCGCTGGAGAGCGGTGTCAAAAACGTCCGGCCAGCCCGAGACGAAAAGCCGTCGAGTCCCAGTTGACTTCATTCAGCTGCGTATCAGCGATCGAGCCATCGGCAAAGAACGTCCGATCACGGCCGTTTTCAATCTTCCATGAACCATGGGTCACCCCCGCGCTCAGGCTGAGTCGTTGCCAGAACTGCACGTTTATCTCCACCCTGGTCACCACGCCATAACCGTCACCGGTGTGCTTAAAGCTTTGCGGGTGTGCAAAATCACTGCGCAAATTCCAGTCAGCGACAGCTTTGTAGTCGACAGAATGATATTCATTGGCGACGCGCAGTTGCCAGCGTCGTGACACCTGCCAACTCGCTTCAACACCGGCCCAGGGTCCCCTCCATACTGTGGCGTAGCTGCTGTCAAGACCGGCAAAAGGACCGGTGTCCGGCACTTCAATCACCTGCGAACCAAAAGCCAGATCGGCATAAAACTGATTACTCACGGTCTGCCACCCGTCGGTCATATGCAATTCTTGTTCATGCCGCGAATATCCGCAGAACGGGCCGAGGCTGAAGTTGCTTTTCCCCAGCGCGAACAAAACTCCGGCGGCCACCGACGCATCAAAAGTTTCCCCGTTATCCGCGCTATTTTCCGAGCGTGAGAATTCCAGCGTGCGATCGTTGCCGGCGTAGTCGGAGTCACGGTTGGACCCGTCGTAGATCAAGCCGCTCGCGATATCTGCACGCAGCACGCTGGTCAGAAACGGCCAGTCTGCACTGCGCTCCGTCACCTCCGCGTGCAGACCCAGCTGCCAGATTTGCAGATCGTCCCAGACCAGTTCGGACAGGATGTTGACATAATTTCCGGGGTTGCTCCGCCCGCCGATGTTCCAGTCAAGTTGATCGACGCGCAAGCTTTCACTCAACCCCAGTTCGAAATCCACTTTCGCGACAGCCCCGGCGGGATGCAGGAGAAACACCATGACAAAAGACGATAAGACAAGACTAAATTTCATGGCGAACGGTCTCCGGCAGTGAGCAGGGGAGAACTATAACAAATCACGCCTGACACGACAAAAATAAAAAAAATCGCCCAAGCCGGAGGGGGTGGCTTGGGCGCAATGGGTGAACCTCGAGGGGTGAGGTTCGAGAGGAAGTATAATCAGTATCCATTTTTTGGCAAGTGTTTTTTTCGTTTTTTTTTCGCTGGATGATATTTATTCCAGAACCGTCACCGACTCGATCACGATTGGCGTAACGGGAACATCGTCGTATCCGCCAACACATGTCGTCGCCTGTTGTTCGATGGTATAAACCACATTCATTCCGTCAACCACCTCACCGAAGACGGCATAACCGAAATCCTGGGGATTATTGCCGCTGTAATCCAGAAATTTATTCACTTCGGTATTGATAAAAAATTGTGCGCTGGCACTGTCGATCTCCGCAGTACGAGCCATGGCCACAGCACCAACTTTATTCTTCAACCGGTTGTTCGCTTCGTTGACGATGGGTGCCCGGGTCGGTTTTTCTTCAAGGTCAAGAGTCAGCCCCCCGCCCTGTATCATAAATCCCTTGATCACCCGGTGAAAAACAGTGCCATCGTAGTGTCCGTCGCGGGCATAGGTGACAAAGTTTTCAACGGATAACGGCGCTTTATCCGCATACAGTTCAAGGATAATTTCTCCACGTGAGGTGTCGATCTGAATCAATGGATTACTCATTGGACAATCTCCTATTCAGGCAAACGAACAGACATATCCGACAATACCGTCACTCACTGCAATGTCAAAACAGGTCTGCGCAAGCCCGATGTGACAATCTGATGTGGAGTGGATTCAGGGAGCAGGCTCCTGGAGCATTCTCCGCATGACCCACTGATAGGTCATTGCGATGAGCATGAACAGCAAGCCACTACCAAGCAGAATCGAGACATCCGCAAGACCCAGGGGGATGATCTTGAATACTCCCGCCAGAGGGGTATACATGAGAATCGCCTGCAGGACAACGGACAGCACAGCTGCCGCCCATACCCATTTGTTAGCCAGAAAAGGAACCTGATAATCACTGCGGATGACGAAAATCAGCACCACCTCATAGAGAACAACGAAATTGAACACCATGGTCTGGGCGCGCAGCAAGTCAACCGGTGAATCTGAATTACCGCCAAACGCCTGAAACAGAGTGAGAGCAAGGGCGGTGCCGACACTGCCGAGCACCCCGAGCAAAACAAGTTTTGGGCGCGGCAAAATCCCCTCGGCGCGGGACTTCGGCTGCCGCTGCATAATATCCCGACCGTAGGGATCGACGCTGTAGGCCAGAGCCGGGGCACCATCGGTCACCATATTGACCCACAATAACAGGATGGCGGTCAAAGGAAGATTCATGCCGAATAACACGGCCAGAAAGATGATCAATACCTCACCAAGGTTCCCCGAAAGCAAGAGCATGATTGACTTCTGAATATTGTCGTAGATGCCGCGTCCCTCTTCGATGGCGTTGACAATATGGGAAAAGCTGTCGTCAAGCAGCACAAAATCGGCTGCGTCCTTCGCCACGGCAGTGCCACTGCCAACCGCCACACCGATATTCGCCTTTTTCAGCGCCGGAGCATCGTTGACTCCGTCTCCGGTCATCGCCACAGTGTGCCCCATCTGCTGCAACATGTCGACAATACGATATTTATGCTCGGGAGCCACGCGGGAAAAAATATTGGTGCCCTCCTCCAGCGCCAGCTGGAGCGCGGCATCGTCCATCTGCTCTACATCCGCACCGGTTAACAGCTCCCCCTTGATGCCGACCTCCCGACCAATCGCCCGCGCCGTCTCGCCATAGTCCCCGGTAATCATCACCACCCGGATCTTGGCCTGTGTGGTCTTGGCTATCGCCGCGACCACATCCGGACGTGGAGGATCGATCATCGCTTGCAGGCCAAGGAAACAAAGGTCATCCTCACGAAAATCATCGGTCGCGGCAAGACTTTTTTTGGCAAAAGCCAGCACCCGCATTGACCTTGAGGCATAAAGCGCATTTTGACGTTCAATAATCGCCACCTGCTCCGCTGTCAGGGGCATCTCGCTGTCACCCCGTTGAATCCGTTGACAGCGAGCAATGACCATATCCAGCGCCCCCTTGCTATAGATGGTTTCCCCTTGCGGGGCTGAACAGCGCACACTCATCAATTTGCGTTCTGAATCAAAGGGGATTTCGTCAAGTCTGTGCGCCTCGCTGCGGATCCCGGCCTTGGCGGCACTGGTTAGCAGTGCCACCTCGGTCGGATCACCAGCAATCTGCCAGCCATTTTCTTCAAATAAAGAAGCGTTATTGCAGAGCAACCCGCAACGCAAAAGTTCCGCAGAAACAGCCCCGGTCACGTCACCTACCGGCGCGTAACCGGTGCCGGAAAATGTCATTTCACTGTCGATGGTCCATGCCTGACGCACCGTCATCTGGTTTTCAGTCAACGTGCCGGTTTTGTCCGTGCAGATGACGTCACAGCTGCCCAACGTTTCAACCGAAGATAGATTGCGCACCAACGCTTTTTTTGCCAGGAGGCGTTTAACGCCGATGCTCAGGGCAATCGTCACCACCGCGGGCAGAGCTGTCGGCACCGCGGCCACCGCGAGGCTGATGGCGATAAAAGCAAAAGCCACGACAGCATCGACCGTCAAGGTGGCAGACCAATATGCCTTGGAAAAACACAGCGCAAAAACAATCGCGCAGATCACAATGATGGCGTAACCAAGTTTTTTCCCAAATCGATCAAGGCGCCGTTGCAAGGGGGTCATCTCCTCAACCGCCTCCCTGATCAAGGCGGTAATGCGCCCCAGTTCGGTTTGCATGCCGGTGTTTACAACAATCGCCCGGGCATGACCGGTGACAATCGAAGTCGCGGAAAAAAGCATGTTACGGCGATCGCCAAGGGAAACCTCCCCGGCAATAAGGAGGGAATTCTTTTCGGTGGGAACACTTTCCCCGGTAAGGGCTGATTCTTCAGCCTTGAGCCGCACCGCCTCAATGATCCGCAGATCGGCCGGAACTTTATCACCGGCATCAAGCTGGACAATATCACCGGGAACCAGGTTTTTTGCTTCAATGGTGCGCAGCTTGCCGTCACGCAGTACCGTCGCCCGAACCGTACTGATCATCTTCAAAGCTTCCAGGGAACGATGCGCACCCAGCTCCTGAAAAAACCCGATCACGGCATTGGCGATGAGGATGGCAAGGATAATGGCGGTATCGACGTATTCGCCGATCAGCAGGGAAAAAACCGTTGCAAAGAGCAGGATGTAAATAATAAAGCTTTTGAATTGATTGACGAATATGACCAGCGGATTGATCGCCGTTTTGGTTTCCAGCTCATTCGTCCCGTGAAGGTCAAGCCGCGCCTTGACCTCTGCGGAAGACAGCCCGGTTGGCGTCACGCCTAACTTGGCAAAAATTTCGTCAATCGATAATCGATAAAAATCCATCGAGCCTCCCGGAAAATCGTATATTGCCCCCGCGCGTGCATCAAATTTGTCTCATTCGTTAATTTTTTTTGCGCTTGTCCGCGACCCGGCACCCATGACCGAACGACTGGCATACGACATGTGCAAGTTTATCGAATTTCCGGCCAATAGCTACCAGTTTACCTTGCACCCGATAAAGATTTCAATCCACCGCCACCACAAACCCTTCAAAGCCGTCAATAGCGAACTCCATTAACGCTGACTGTGCCTCCTCCAACGACTCATATTTCCCGGCATGAACGCGAAAGAACGTCTTCCCGTTAACCACCCCACGTCGCAACCCGGAATGCCCGTAACGTCGCCCCAGATCATCGGCCAGACGCCGGGCATTCGCTTCGACACTAAAAGCGCCCACCTGCACGGCAAAAACCCCGGAATCGTAACTCTTCGGTTGCTGATAACTGACCTTGCCGCTCGCTCCCTTGATCTGATACCCGAGCGCTTCAATCCTCACCGGGGCGGTGCCGGGCCCAACCACATCGAGCTGCCGGGCAGCAGCGTACGACAAATCGATGATCCGGCCAACCACAAATGGGCCGCGATCATTCACCCGCACCACTGTTTCCTTGCCATTGTCGAGATTCTTGACGCGCACAAAAACCCCCAGCGGCAGAGTTTTATGTGCAGCGGTCATCGCGTGCATATCGTACGTTTCACCGTTGCTGGTCTGCTTGCCGTGAAAATCCTTGCCGTACCAGCTCGCGCGTCCCTCATCAACAAACCCGGTATGATCGAGTAATGGCACATAACGCTCGCCATTGACCTTATACGGTTTTTGATGCCCTTTAAGATGCTGATTCGTTGGATTATGTAACACGCGGGAAGAATATTGCGGGGCGCCACAGGCGCCACAGAACAAACAGAGAACGAGGATAACAAAGCAACGGTTACGCAACATCACGACTTTCGATAGCAGCGGGATCAGTCACCGCGATGGAGAAAGGCTTCAACTTCCTTGAGCGTCGGAATGGCGGTTCGCCCCCCAAGTTTGCGGGTCTTGATGGCCGCACAGGCGGTCGCGAAACGCACCACCGCCTGCACCGGCCACTGGCGTAACAAACCGTAGATATATCCGCCGTGAAAAACATCTCCGCAGCCGGTGGTATCAACCACTTTGACATTGTAAATCGGCTGATGAAAGAACTCCCCGGCGCCGGTCAGCGTCCAGCTGCCTTTGACGCCGAGGGTGACCGTCGCGGCCGCGCAGCCGTATTCGAGCAGCTTTTCCAGCGCCGCCTTCGGCCCCTCGTCGCCGACCAACTGCCAGGCAAATTTTTCACTGACCACCGCGTGGTCAATATAACGCATCAGTTCAAGCATTGAAGGGCGCAGCGTGCCACCGTCAAGAACCGTCGTAATTTTGTGCTTGCGCGCCAGCTTCGCTGCCAGCACCGAGATCTCCACCTGGAGTCCATCGAGATGCAAAATACGACTGTTCACGATCATGTTGGGATCAATGTCACTTTTGACCAACGGCCGGTAACTGCCGCGCTTCCAGAAAATATTCCGATGCCCATCCTGGTCGACGGCAACAAATGCGAACTGGCTGCGCGCCCCGACCTCGGTGACCAACCCCTCACAGTCAACCCCTTCTGAAATCAACCCGCTGCGAATCCGTGGGCCAAAGCTGTCGTCGCCAATCTTGCCGACAAAAGCGGTCGACACGCCCAGCCGGGCCAATGTCACCAATGCCGTTGCGACCGGACCACCCCCCTGAATCAGCGTTTCATTCAGCTCGGTTTTGGTGTCGATTTCCGGATAGTCATCGATGCGCCCGATAATGTCGAGGGAGCATTGACCAAGACCGACCACATCAAATTGATTCATCTTTTTGCTCATACCACACGATCCGCATTATCCGCAGCATCTTGAAACAAAACACCCCCTCCGTCAGGGGGGAGAGGGTGAGAAGATACTGCGTGAGAAAGGGGTCAGTCTTTGACGATCGTCATTGCCCGGAACTTCTGGTAGCGCTGCTCAACCAGCTCATCGGGACTGAGTTTTTTCAACTCAGCCAGATGCTGACGCAGCACCAGTGCAACATTTTTACACGCCGCGTCGCGGTCGGTATGTGCGCCGCCATCCGGTTCGGGAATAACGCCGTCAATCACCACCCCGAGACTGTCAACGTCGGTTGCGGTTAATTTAAGGGCATCGGCCGCCTGTGGTCCCATCGTGCCGTCCCCCCAGAGAATCGCCGCACACCCTTCGGGAGAAATGACCGCATAAACTGAATATTGCATCATCAGCACCCGGTTTGCAACCGCAAGCCCCAGCGCGCCGCCGGAGCCGCCTTCACCGGTAATGGTGGTGATCACCGGCACCTTGAGTGCCGCCATCTCACGCAAGTTGCGGGCAATCGCCTCCGCCTGTCCACGCTCTTCGGCGCCGATACCAGGGAACGCACCGGGGGTGTCGACAAAGGTGAAGATCGGCAGACCGAACTGCTCGGCCAGCTGCATGACGCGCAAAGCCTTACGGTACCCCTCAGGGTTCGGCATGCCGAAATTGCGATAGACTTTTTCCTTGGTATCGCGCCCCTTCTGGTGGCCGATAATCGCACACGGCTCGCCATCAAAGCGGGCGAAGCCGGAGACGATTGCCGGATCATCGCGATAATTGCGATCACCGTGAACCTCGAACCAGTCGGTGAAAATCGTGTTGACAAAATCGAGCGTGAAGGGGCGATCGACGTGGCGTGCCAGCTGGGTGCGCTGCCAGCGACTGAGATTGGAAAAAATTTCGTCACGTAATTTTTCGGCCTTTTTTTCCAGTTTGACAATATCGCCGGAAAAATCGATCTTGTCGGTCGAATAGTCTTTCAGCTCACGTATTTTCTGGCGAAGTTCGGCCAGCGGTTTTTCAAAATCGAGAATGACTTGCATTTTTTAACTCCCGTGACGGTCACGATGACGCACCACACATCGCAACAAGCGTGGTCAGACCATCTGCCTATTCAAAAGTGACGACATTGTAGCCGAACAGACGCTCCGTGTCATCCATTAATTGGTCGCTCGCGGCCACCCGAAAACGCTCATCAATACTGATCAACGTTTCACTCCGGTTGGGGATTACTAAGTGAATGAGGGGCTGGCATTCCCCCCGATGGCGCTCGATAATCGACCTTAATTCGGTCAATTGTTGCGCCGCCAGCCCCGGCGTGGTAATCCGGAAGTGCACCCGCCGGGTCTCCCGTTTCTGTACGTCATTCAACGCCAGAATCTCCTTGGCCAACAATTTACACGATTCTTCGTTGATGTCGAGTTCGCCGGAAACCAGAAGCGGCTGCTCCCCCTTGAGCAACTCTACCGCTGCGGCATACACTTCAGGGAAAACCACGATCTCGACGAAGCCGGTCAGATCCTCCAGGGTCACGAACGCCATGCGCTCCCCTTTTTTGGTCGTCAACTCTTTCATCCCTGAGACAATACCACAAACCCGGACCTCTTCCTTGTCCGCCCGTTCAATCAGTGCCGACGTCTCGCAGGTTGCAAAACGCTTGATCGTTGCACTGTGCCGGGCGAGCGGGTGTCCGGAGATAAAAAACCCGAGGGACTCTTTTTCAAACCCGAGCAGGATATTCTCCGCCCATTCGGACACTTCGGGCAACTGCCGGGAGGAACTCCCGCGCAGTGACATGACCTCTTCCGTGCCGAACAGCGACTCCTGTCCCGAGGCCCTTTCTTTCTGGGCCTTTTGTCCAATCTCGACCGCTTCATCAAGAACCGCCAGACACTGGGCCCGCTTGACATCAAGGGAATCAAAAGCCCCGCATTTGATCAGCGCCTCAAGAACCTTTTTATTGACCTTGCGCAGATCAACCCGTTCGCACAGATCGTGCAAAGAGGAAAACGGCTCATCGCGGCGATCCTCAATGATTGACTCAAGAGCCGCCGCGCCCACCCCTTTAACCGCCCCCAGACCGAAACGAATGGCGTTGTCGTGGACCGTGAAAGTGCGTTCCGAAGCATTAATGTCGGGGGGCAGGATTTCGATCCCCATGGAACGCACTTCGTTGATATTTTTGATAATTTTATCGGTATTCTCCATATCCTCGGTGAGCAGCGCAGCCATGAACTCAACCGGGTAATGGGTTTTGAGATAGGCGGTATGATAAGCCACCAGGGCATAGGCTGCCGAGTGTGATTTATTGAAACCGTAGGCGGCAAATTTCTCCATCAGATCGAAGACCGCCTCGGCTTTTTTAGTGTCCAGCTTATTCTCTTTAGCCCCTTGCAGGAACAAGCCCTTCTGCTTCGCCATTTCCTCCGGCTGCTTCTTCCCCATCGCCCGGCGCAACAGGTCAGCACCACCAAGGGTGTAGTTCCCGAGCACCTGGGCTATCAGCATAACCTGTTCCTGATAGACAATCACCCCGTAGGTGTCATTGAGAATCGGCTCAAGTTGCGGGAAGGGATAGGTAATCTCTTTGCGTCCATGTTTGCGGTGGATAAAATCATCGACCATCCCGGAGCCAAGGGGACCGGGACGGTACAGCGCGCAAACCGCAATGATATCCTCAAAACAACTCGGCTTCAGCTTGACCAGCAAATCCTTCATCCCCGAAGATTCGAGCTGAAACACCCCGGTCGTTTTCCCCTCCGAGAGCAGTTCATAGGTCAGTGGATCATCATCGCGCACCAGATTGAGATCAAAATCGGGAGCCTTCTCCTGTTGGATCAGACGCACCGCCTTGTCAAGCACCGTCAGCGTCTTCAAGCCGAGAAAGTCAAACTTGACCAGACCGATCTGCTCGACGTACTTCATGGCGTACTGGGTGATCTGCCCCCCCGACTTCGGGTCGGTGTAAAGGGGGAGATATTCCGGCAGCGGCCGGGGAGTAACAACGACCCCGGCGGCGTGGGTCGAAGCGTGCCGGGTCAATCCCTCCAGCGCCAGCGCCACCTTGACCAGCTCACCAACCCTGGCATCCTTGTCCACCAGCTCCTTGAGTTTCGGTTCCTGTTGCAGCGCCTCCTTAAGGGTGATATTGAGGACCGCCGGGACCATCTTGGCAATCCGGTCAACGTCATTGTACGGCATGTTCAGGGCGCGACCGACATCGCGCAACACCCCTTTGGCCTGCATCGTCCCGAAGGTGATGATCTGGGCAACGTTGTCAATACCGTATTTTTGGCGCACGTAATCAATCACCGCTTCCCGCCCGTAGATACAGAAATCGATATCGATATCCGGCATCGAGACCCGTTCCGGGTTAAGAAAGCGTTCGAAGAGCAGATTATAGGGGAGCGGATCAAGATCGGTAATGCGCAACGCATAAGCGACCAGGCTCCCCGCCGCACTCCCCCGTCCGGGACCGACCGGGATCTGCTGATTTTTGGCCCAGACAATAAAATCCGCGACAATCAGGAAATAACCGGGGAACCCCATCGACTTGATACATTCAAGTTCAATTTCCAGCCGCTCCCGGTACGCCTGTTCGTCGGCGCTGGAAAAGTTCGGACGCACTTTGCGGATTTCGGCGAAACGTTTGCTCAACCCGGCATGAGCGTCTGCGGACAGAACTTCATCAAGGGTTTTATCCGGCGGCTTGTCATACTGGGGAAAATGGTAGGTGTCAAAATTAAGCTCAAGGTTGCAGCGCTCGGCAATGACCACACTGTTGGCCACCGCCTCCGGGACATGGCTGAACATTTCTGCCATCTCTTGCGGCGTTTTGACATAAAACTGATCGTTATGGAAACGCATCCGGTTCGGATCATCCATCGTCTTGCCGGTCTGGATACAGAGCAGCACTTCGTGGGCGTAAGCATCCTCGCGGGTCAGATAATGACAATCGTTGGTCGCCACCAACGGCAAACCACGTTCCCGACCGATGCGGATCAAGCCTTCATTCACCGGGGTCTGTTCGGGGATTTCGTTCTCCTGCAATTCAAGATACAATCGATCATCATCAAAGATTGCACTCATGGCCTGCAGCCGCTGCAAAGCGACATCTTCATGGCCGGTTCTGAGCAAAACCGGAACTTCGCCACCCAGACAGGCGGTCAGGGCAATGAGTCCCTGATTATATTCACGCAGCAATTCCCAGTCGATCCGCGGCTTGTAATAGAACCCCTCGCGGTAGGCGGCTGAGACCAGATGGCAGAGGTTGCGATAACCGACCTGGTTCTGACAGAGCAAAACAAGATGGAACGACGCATCAGCCGCACCGCGCGCGCTGCTCTTGATGTGCCGTGATTCCGGGGCCACGTACAGTTCACAACCGATGATCGGCTTGATCCCCGCCTTCATGGCTTTGGTATAAAACTCAATCGCGCCAAACATATTGCCGTGGTCGGTAATCGCCACCGCCGGCATCTTGAGATCGTGGCTACGTTTGATCAGATCATCAATCTTGATGGCACCGTCAAGCAGACTGTACTGGGTATGCAGGTGCAGGTGTACAAAGGGAGCGTGTTCCATAAAATCCATTTTCATGCGTGGTGTTTCAGTTCAGTTACAGAGACGATCAGCAGCGGCATCGGCTCAGCGCAGCCGCATGATCAGCGGGGCACTGGCAACGTCAAGACGCTCTAGTACCCTGTCACCCATAATCTTTCGCATCTTGCTGGTTCTTTGCCGCGTCAGCTACGTTCCGATTTCAGCTGCTTAGCTACGGCCAGGCAACAGAAATCGCGCCTTGCTGACACGTCAAAGCCCTGCGCAATCCCTCGAAATCCTATCGGTTACAGGGTACTAGGAGCCTCCCAGCAGGTGATAATCGAACTCTGCCAACAGGGTGACCAGTTTGATCAACGGCAAACCGATCAACGCCGTATAATCGTCCCCCGCCAGCTTTTCCATCAGCGCAATCCCCAGCCCTTCAATCTTGAATGAACCGGCGCAATCGACGGGATTCTCGCGAGCAACATAGTCAGCGATGGCGGATTCGGAAAGCGTCCGCAAAGTAACGGCAAAGGTGGTGAATCCTGTTTCGCAGCGGCCGGTAGCGGCATCGACAACCGCCAGACCGGTAAAAAACGTATGGGTCTTGCCGCTCATTGCCGCCAATTGCTTGATCGCCTGCGCCGGAGTGCCGGCCTTGCCCAGGGTGCGCCCTCGGGCATCGACAAAGACCTGATCGGAACCGATAATCAGCGCATCGGGATAATCATCACGCAGACTCAGTGCCTTTTGCTGCGCTTGATGTTTGACCAGCAGTTCCGGTGCGACATCCTGTAAAATCGCTTCCTTAAAACGCGGTGCGGCACACGTATATGGAATGCGCAATTGACGCAACAATTCACGGCGATAGGGGCTGGTTGAGGCAAGGACAACGGTGCGCAAGAACGGGACTCCTTTGTCTTCAGCCGGTTGATAACGGCTGAATTGCGGTGGGCTGTTGCGTCCAGTTTTACCGTAGCCTCAGCTGAAAAGCAAACGCTTTTCAGGTCGATTGCGTCGCCCTCATCAAGCCACCGATCTCCAGGCTGGCGGTTCTTCGGCAATCAACTGCGGCAGACACAACGGGTGTGGTCGACTCATCCCCGGCAATGTCTGCCAACGCCCCGCACACTGGTAACCGAGCACCTGAGCCGCCCCCTCCCCCGGCGGGTGCAGGGTGCAAAATGTCAACGACTGCACCGTTTCGCGCAAAATCTGTTCAAGCTGAAACTGATCGTAGTGATTGATAAAGCGCCGGAAGGTTGCAACATCCAGCCACCGGTCAATAAAGGTCACTGTAACCTCATCGCCGACCTCCAGCAACAGCGCAGTTTCATCGACTCCGTCACCGACAATGGCCTGCACGGCGTGGATTGTCCCGCCATTAGCGCGGCGCGGTTCAATCCGGGAAATTTGCAGATAGAGTGCGTGGCCGTCACCATCCGTCATTGTCATCCATACCATAACTGCCTCCTGATAGCGTTGCGTGTTTAACCAACCATACCAGACAACTGTGACAGAATGAGTCACACGCGCAATCCACGGAGTGGATGACCAGGCTGAAATTTCGTCCTCCAAAACCTGTGATTTTCCGGGGAGGGAGGTCTTCAGTAGACGAGTACCCTGTGACCGGTGGCAAGCGCATTTTGTATTATATACAAAACATCTGCAGGACTGAACCACTATGCCCTGAAAAAGAGATTCTTAACCGGCTGGGCATCAAATCGGAACGAGGGCATCAAGCTTGAATCAAGATTTTGGATCACATTTTAAATGTGTATATTTTAGGCGGATTTGTGAGCGACCGATTAACCTGATTACATTCCGCACAAATAACCCCCACAAGATACGGCCAGAACGCTTCATTCTCAATCGTTTCCACAACAATGTGTACGGGCAGAAATCGTTTCATTTCTTGACTAAAATCACGCTGAAATTCCGGATCCAGTTGCAATTGAGACTTACGCTCATTTAACAAAATCAAAAATTCCGCCGTACTCCGCTGACGATCAAGAATCTTGTCTGGTAGCAAATCCAGCGGCAGTTCGACCCCAAGTTGTTTAAGCCAGACAATATCCCAAAGATCACGATTTTTCAGCCGGTTTGGCCGCAAACCCAAGGCAACAAGCTTATCAGCCAGGATTTCCTCGCGGCTTTGCGCCTGAATGATCAGGCCGGCAGTTCCCATCTCGACGCCATAATGGTTGCGCACCATCACAGGGCGCCGATCATAGCTGGGCAAGGCGCAAATATCGATATTAATTCTTTGCGCAGGCAGTGATTTTTGCTCCGGTCGGGTGTTAACTTTCATCTTCCAGGTATCAACATTCCCGACCTCTCTCTTCGGCTCATCCACCGTCACCTGCAAACCATATTTCGCTTCCAGCCGGTCAACAAGAATAGTCGCCAAATCGCCCAACGTCTCACGATCAAAAGTTTTGCCACCGGTAAAATCTAAATCTTCACTCAACAGCTGAGAACCATAACAGGCACGCAAGCAGGTTCCACCGATAAAGGTCAAGGTGTCGAGACAGCCAGCGGCATTCATTTCACGCATAATATCATGATGGAGAAGTTCTTTCTCAACCACCGCCCGCAACGGCGCAAGCTCAGCCTTATTTTTCATCGCCTGAAGAACCAGTTGATCAAATAAATTCATTGGCGGCATTCCAGTCAATTAAAGCGGTACTCCGTTTAGTTGCCTGCATATCCTTCAGCGCCAAGGCAACGGATGCACGCCACAAACGGCAATCAACATCATAGGCCAACTGATCGCTTAAATTTTTCGGCCGTTTCTTGGTGTGAACAAACTCAATACGACCAAAATCACCACAATTTACAATGTGGCTGCGCCCAGAAGACATCAGGGTGATCCAGTTGACAGGGATCTGCGAAATCACCCCGGCATCGCTGAGCGCCGTCTCAAGACTGATATAATTAAAGGCATCGGCGCGCAATCTGGCAGCGGCATGAAACAGAACCAGGCCGCTGGCAAATTCCACCTGCGGGTACAAATATAACCCCCGGCAGATGCGCTTGAGCAGTCCATCTTTGACCCCGCGACAGACCAGCGCCTTGAATCCCCCCTGGCTTTGTTCGGGCATTGCACCCTTCAAATCGACAAGAGAAAACAGGTAATGTTCATTATCCGCGAGTTCTGCGAGAATTTTTGCCAGTTGCTTCAGCGGTTGCATAGGCCATCCAGGTTCACATAAAGTTACAAATCATGTATCTTTATGTAAACCCAAAAAAACAGATTGTCAAGACGAGGTCAGGCAAAGCCATGCGGATTCTGTTGCTGCCTCGAAAGCAAGTTGGCTGTCAGGGATTTTTCGATACATTTAGCCACCGTGACGCAACGGGGCGGACTTTTCTCGCCCCCTTCAAGCCGTGCTCAAGAGCGGCACAAAACGCCCGGCGCAAAGACTCTGGTTGCAGCACCTCGACATCGGGAAGGTAGGAATAGAGCCAGGAAAGGAGTTCTTTTTCGCCCGCGGCGGTCAGGGTCAGGATCAGCGCCCCGTCGGTTTGCTCGTCAATGATCTGCGACGGATGCCACTGCCGTTCACGAATCAAATGGGCGACCTGCCGACCGAATCGCACCCGAATGGTCAGCGCTTTTTCATCATCAATGAGGCCGAAAGCGTCCCCGGTTACGGCATCGGGGCTGAAATCTTCCGGAACCTCGAAGCGTTGATCGCTCACCTCGATGCGGTCGAGACGATCGAGTAAAAACAGGCGGTTGGCACCCCGGTTGTGGACGTAGCCGACAACGTAAAGCGCCGTGTCATAAACCAGCAACGTGTAGGGATCGACCAGATACGCGCTGCCGGCCCGATGCGGCGGAGTGTAATGCAGGGTGCAGCGATACTGGAAGAGCAAGGCACGGCGCAGTTCGGTAATCACCTCCCGCCGGCCACTGTAGTCACGCGCCCCCTGGTAGCGCGGCGCGGCACTGTGGGCAATCCGCTCCAGATGCGCGACGCTGCGCGGCGGCAGGCTGGAATGGATTTTACCGAAGATCGCGTTGAGTTCATCGGCAAAGGGGGTGCCGTGCAGAAAATCCAGCTGCCCCCGGCACAGGGAGAGGGTCATTAACTCATCAAGGGAAAAAGTGATCGGCGGGATTTTTCTGAAGCCGGTAATAAAGCGGTACAGCATCCGCCCGTCTGCTTCACGTTGCGCAACGAGGGGATAGCCGGCATCACGAATGGCGTCAAGATCACGATAGACCGTCCGCCGGGTGACGGCACATTCTTCCGCCAGATCGTCGACCGTAGCACCGAAACGCGCTTCCAGAATCCGGATGACATCATGGAGGCGCGCCGCCTGGCTGTACTTCTTTGCCGGTTTGCCCCGTTTTGGCGCGGATTTACGCGCGCTGTCCATAGCTGCCGACCCACTCCGCACCCACCGTAAACAGACGGTCAGGCGCGACCATCGCTATTGCCCCCTTTCCCCGCACGACCGATGCCGTAGTAAGTAAACCCGTCGGCAACCAGCAGATCAGGATCGTATTGATTGCGCCCATCGAATATCACCGGCTTTGCCATCAGCCGTTTCATCGCCCCGAAATCGGGGTGCCGGAACGGTTTCCACTCAGTCACCAGCACCAGCGCATCGACCTCCCTGAGGGCATCATATTGATGATTACACAATTCCAGTGCCCCGGAAGTAAACCAGTCGGCAGGCAACTCCTGACGCGCAGCGTCCATGGCAACCGGGTCGTAGGCCTTGACCCTGGCTCCGGCCGCGAGCAGTGCGGCAATGACCACCTGCGACGGAGCCTCACGCAGGTCATCCGTCCCCGGCTTGAACGCCAGCCCCCACAGTCCGAAGACTTTTCCGTCCAGACAATCTCCAAAATGCGTGCGAATTTTGTCCACCAACACCATTTTCTGAACCGTGTTCCGCTGATGCACCGCCTGCAGCAACTGCGGCTGCAACTGCTGCTGCTGTGCCATATGAATCAGCGCCTGCACATCTTTGGGAAAGCACGAACCGCCATAACCACAACCGGGGTAGATAAATGAATAGCCGATGCGGTTATCGGAACCGATCCCGCGCCGCACCATTTCGACATCGACCCCCATGCTGTCGCAGAGCCCGGCAATTTCATTCATGAAGGAAATCTTGGTCGCCAGCATGGCATTGGCAGCATATTTGGTCATCTCCGCGTCGCGGAGCCCCATCTCCAGAATGCGGTCATGACTGCGACAGAAATCGGCGTAAAGACGCCGCATGATCTCGGTTGCGCGGTTACTGGCAGAACCGATAATGATCCGGTCCGGCTTCATGAAATCGTCAACTGCGGCCCCCTCCTTGAGGAACTCGGGATTACTGACCACGTCGAAATCGATGTCGACAGCGCGCTGATCCAGTTCCTGCTGAATCGCGACGCGCACCTGATCCGCCGTCCCGACCGGAACGGTTGACTTGTCAACGATTACCGCATAACCGGCCAGGTGACGACCGATCTCGGCGGCAACCCCGAGCACAAAAGACAAATCGGCTGCGCCTGCCGCCCCTGGCGGGGTGCCGACCGCGATAAAGTAAACCTCTGCATCAGCCATCGCCTCAGGCAGGGAGGTAGTGAACTTCAGGCGCCCGTTCGCATGATTATTGATCACCAGCGCATCCAGCCCCGGTTCGTAAATCGGAATTTTCCCGGCACAGAGGCTGGCAATCTTCATCTGGTCAGAGTCAACACAATAGACCGTGTTGCCCATCTCGGCAAAACAGGTGCCCGTCACCAGCCCTACATAGCCAGTGCCGACAATGGCAATTTTCATCGAAAATATCCCTTCATACTTCGCTAACAACTTCCTTCACGGAACAACACGACCTTGACTGTTTTCAACAGAATCTTAATGTCCAGCCAAAAACTCCAGTGATCGATATATTTAAGATCAAGACGGACAATGTCGTCAAAATCGGTGATCTGATTGCGGCCGTTAACCTGCCACATACCGGTAATTCCTGGTTTGATGACAATGCGTTTACGGTGCCAGTCCTCGTACTCGGCAACTTCGGCGGGAGTTGGCGGACGCGTCCCGACCAGACTCATTTCCCCTTTAAGCACATTCCAAAACTGCGGCAACTCGTCCAGACTGGTCTTACGCAAAAGGTGTCCGACTTTTGTAATGCGGGGATCATTTTCAATCTTGAAAATCGCCCCGTTCATCTCATTTTGGTCGAGGAGATCTTTTTTACGCTCCTCGGCGTCGATATACATCGAACGATACTTCCAGCACATGAAGATCCGACCGTTTACGCCGACCCGCTCCTGACTGAAGAAGATCGGTCCGGGGGAATCCCGTTTAATTGCAATGTAAAGAAAAGGAAAAATGACCAGATTGATCGTCAGCCCGACCAACGCGCCAACAATATCCAGCACTCTCTTGTAAAACAGTTGCTGTGCGTCGAACGCCTTGGAATGGAAGGTCAGAATCGGGATGCGCTCGTGAAAAAGGCTGAGTTCACGACGGCTTTTATAAACGTCATAGTCACCCAATACCATACGAACCGTTATCCCAAGCACCTCTAAGTCTCGTAGATATTCTTCAACATTGATGGTCAGTTCCTTGGGTCGCGGCAAACAAAAAACAACCTCGTCAACCGTTTGACTCTTACAAACATCCATCAGCTGACCTATTTGCCCAAGAACCGGATAGCCACACATAAACTCTTTGGCTCCGGCGTTTTGTGCTTGAACAAATCCGACAATTTTCAGGCCCCAGTCTTCGTGTTCTTTGACCAAAGAGATAAATGTCTCTGCTTTTTTCTCGGAACCAACAATCAGTAAATTTCTGGAATTGAACCCCTTCTTTCGCAGGCGATTAAGTACAAATTTAAGCGAACATTTTTCAATCACGCAAAACACAAAGGCTGTTCCAATAAACAGCAAAAAGAAACCTCGTCTAAAAAAATCGTAATTTAACAAATAAAAAATGGAAGTAACGGCGATGCCACCAAAAATGTGAACATTGACCAGCTTGGCCAGGATGTCAAAATAACTTAAACGACGGATCGATGAATAAAGATGATGATGAAAGAGCAGAAAGCACCAGACTGGCACAATAATAGAGATGGTCCACAGGTTTTCCCGGAGCGTGTTGTGATCACTGCCAATGAAGTAACTGCGCAGATAATAGGCAACAATAAATGCACAAAGGACAGTACATGAATCGGAAAAAACCGAGAGACGATTAAAAACTTTAGCCTGTTCTCTTAGCATCAATATGCCCTCCAGGTTAGAAAGCTGGGGGAGGAAGATACCACTAAATCAACAACAGGACAACAGCGGATTAGGCCAATCAAAAAGATTCAAGACAGTTCCCGACCAACAGCGTTGTAGTATAAAAAAGTGGTTGTCGGTTGCGCTAAGTTACTGATAATAAATAATTCATGTCTTTGAAAGTGTCAAATTTCGGTGAACAGATACCCAGATCTTTCAAAGCGCAAACAGCCTGCTCAATAGGTTCTTTAAGACTCTTAACCTTATATGGATATTCGCAGAAATTATCAACTTTTGCTGTATCCATGCGGATTCTGTTGCTGCCAGCGCCAGGCATCAGTACACATACGCAAGACATCGTATTCGGCCCGCCAGCCGAGTAATTTTTGCGCCAAAGTCGGGTCAGCATAGCACATTGCCACGTCGCCAGGGCGACGATCGGCAATTTTGAATGGCACCGCACATCCGCTTGCCTGTGCAAAGGCATGAACAAGCTCCAAAACGCTGGCGCCATGACCGGTCCCGAGATTCACCAGAAGGCTGCGCTCCGCTCGAAATAAATATTCAAGGGCCGACACATGGGCGCGGGCCAAATCAACCACATGCAGATAGTCACGCACCCCGGTGCCGTCGCGGGTCGGGTAGTCGTTGCCAAAAACATTCAGATACGGACGCCGGCCGACCGCCACCTGACAGATGAAGGGCATCAAGTTATTCGGTATGCCGCTCGGATCTTCGCCGATCAATCCGCTCGCATGGGCGCCAACCGGATTAAAATAACGGAGTGTAGCAGCGTGAAAAGCCGCATCCGCCG